>DAOUDB010000281.1:0-24868 GCA_034431495.1 Thermoflexales bacterium | reverse complement strand
GCGGCGCCAACTCCTATGAGGTATGCCCATGTCCTCGGCAAGCGCGCCGATCTCCAGCTATCCCCGCGCATCTCTGTCCAAGCGCGTCTGGTCCGGCCTGCGCCGAAATGCGCTGGCTTACGCGCTGATGTTCCCGCTGGTGTTCCTGCTCGTTGCGTTCCTGTTCGTGCCGTTCGTTTCGCTGATCTACTATGCCATGCAGCGCACCGACCCGGGTATGCCAGAGGTCTTCGTCGGCCTGAAGAACTTCGAGATCCTGATCAGGGAAGACCGCTTCCGGCAGAACCTGTCGGCTACGCTGGTGTACCTGGTGGGCGTGTTGTCGATCTCGGTGCCGATGGCCTACTTTGCGGCGTTGCTCATCAGTTCCAACCGCAAGGGGGTCGGCGTCGTGCGCACCATCTTCCTCATTCCGTGGGTGCTCGCGCCGGTGGTCACAGCGCTGTTGTTCCGCACCATGCTGGACCCGCAGAGCGGGCCGATTACCATTGCCTTGTCTGCGCTGTTTGGCCGGCCCTTTTATCTGACGCTGACCGAGGAAGGCTCGCGCTTGCTCATCATCCTGCATAGCGCGTGGCGCAGCTTCCCGCTCATGATGCTTCTCATCGCCGCCGGCATCACGTCGATCCCGCTGGAGTTATACGAGGCTGCCAAAGTGGATGGCGCCGGCTGGTGGCACCAGTTCCGCTACATCACGCTGCCCTTGACGCGCATCCCGCTCTTTTCGGCCGTGCTGTTGATTAGCGTGTTCACGATTCAGGATGCCGAGGGCGTGTACGCCCTCACGCAGGGCGGCCCCGGCTACGGCACCGAGGTGACCGGCGTGCGGCTGTTCAAAGAGGCGTTCCTCTACTTCAACATCGGCTTTGCCTCCAGCATCGGCATTGCGCTGATCAGTTTATCAATCCTGGTCATGTTCATCTACAACCGCATCCTCGGTCAGGGGGAGAGGGCCTGATGACAACTTCACCGTCCATGTCGCGCGCGCGTTTCATTTTCGGCTGGCTCGGCATCCTGTTTGTCATCGTCATCATCGTGTTCCCGGTGTACTGGGGCGTGCGCACATCGCTCGTGCCGAACGGCAATCTGGGATTCTTTCCGACGGAGCTGACCTCAGAGCACTACGAGGGGTTGTTCGCGGGCGGCTTCTTCCGCAACGTGCAGAATAGCCTGATCGTGTCGCTCAGCACGATTTTCTTCACCCTGCCGATTGCGGTGCTGGCCGGCTATGCGCTGGCGCGCTTCGATTTTCCGGGCAAGCGCTACAGCGCCGTGTTGCTGGTGCTGCCGTTGCTGCCGGCCATTGCGGTGCTCGTCCCGCTCATTCTGTATATGCGCGGTCTGGGCATCTACAACACGCTGTACTCGGTGATTCTGGCCGGCACGGTGTTCTCGTTGCCCTATTGCACGTGGATGATTCGCGGCTTCATGCTGTCCATTCCCCGCGAGATCGAGGAGGCTGCGTTGATCGACGGGTGCGGGGCGTTCCGGGCGCTGTTCACAATCGCGATCCCGCTCGCCGCGCCGGGGCTGATCTCGGTGGCGATTTTCACCCTCATCAGCGCCTGGAACAACTATCTGTTCTCGTTTGCCTTCACCACCAAGCGCGATCTACAGGTAGTGCCGGCTGCGTTGCTGGGCTTTATCCAGGCGTGGGGCACAAACTATGGCGGCATGAATGCGGCCGCCGTGGTCGCCATCGTGCCGCCCCTGACATTCTTCTTGATCTTCCAGAAGTGGTTCGTCCAGGGCATCCTGGCCGGCTCGAGCAAGTGACGCGCTGGGGCCGGCGCGCAGTCTGTTGTGGCTGACCGCCGGCCCCGGCACTATCACGCGCTGTTGCGCGCCGTCACGCGCCGTCACGCGCCGTCACTTCAACAGATACAGCAGCATCACCACCGGCGTTTTGGTGCGCACGCTGTGCGTCAAATTGGGCTGCATGTGCATCCAGGCATTCGGCCCGACCTCGTGTGTGTCGCTCCCCAGCGTGACCGTTGCCTCGCCGGTAATGAAATGCAGCGTAGCCGCCGTGGAAGCCGTGTGCTCTGACAGCTCCTGCCCGGCGCTGAACCCAAACAGCACCACTTTGACCTGATCGTCCTGATACAGCGTCCGGCTCAGAATGCCGTCGGCCGGCACGTTGGCGTCCTCGGCGAGATTGGCGAAGAAGGCGTAATTTGTGTTCACTGTGTGCTCCTGCGACAGAGCATACCCTGCCGGGACGCGCCTGTATTTGCGCTGCGTCAATCAAACTGCCGCGCGGTGTGATACCGTCTGTCTGCAAGAGGCATATCCGATGAGCAGCGAAGTGGTGTCGCGCGCAACAGTCCGCAGCGTGGCCGTGCCGGTGGAACACGGCGGCTGGGCGTTTCTGTTCCAACCGATTGCGCTGGGGTTGCTCGTGGCGCCCTCGTGGGCCGGCCTGGCGCTGGCGATTGCGGCGCTATTCGTTTTTCTGATGCATCAGCCGCTCAAGATTGCCCTCGGCGATTGGCGGCGCGGCAAGGTCTACCCGCGCACGCATCTGGCGTGGCGTTTTGTGGCCGGCTATGGTCTGGCGGCGGGTGTGGCTGCTGCGCTTGCGGTATTGGGAGGCCGGCCATTGTTCTGGCTGCCGTTAGCGGCCGGCGTGTCATTCGCCCTGCTTCAGTTAGCGATGGATGCCCGCAAGCAGAGCCGCGAGGCTGTGGCAGAGGCTGCCGGCGCGCTGGCGCTGGGTTCGCTGGCCCCGGCGCTGGCCGTTCTGGGCGGGTGGGATGTGGCGCGCGCGTGGCCGTTGTGGCCGCTGCTGGCGTGCCAGGCCGTGCCGGCCATTCTGTACGCCCGCGCCCGGCTGCGCCTGGAACGCAGCCAGTCGATTCGGCCGCAGGCAGTTTGGTTGGCGCATGGCATAGGCCTCGTCGTTGCCGGCGTTCTGGCAGGGGCAGGCGCCGGACCGTGGCTGGCCGTTGCGGGCATGGCAATCATGCTGGCGCGCGCTGTGCACGGCCTATCCCGATGGCGCAGGCCGTCGCGCGCGTCTCAGGTGGGCGTGCAGGAAGTCGTGTTCAGCGTCCTCTACGTGCTGCTGACGGCGATTGGTCTTGCGCTGGCGCACTGATCTGCGCCGGCAGTGGCGATCCTGCTGCTTTGTTCTTCATTCGTTGATATAGTTGACCCGGCTCTATGTCGATGGTCAACAGCCCCGAAGCCCAGGCACGCGCCGCGTTGCGAGACGCCCGCTTGCGTGGGTTGCGCGCTCAGCTTCGCCGCGTCAGCAGCCAGCTTGCCCGTCTCCAGCAAATCAGCGAGCGCCTCTCGCGTTGGCGGCTGATCGTGTTTGCCGCCGGATTGGCCCTGAGCAGTGTGGCGCTGATCGCGCGCGGGGATGTCGCCTTTTGGGTTATCACCGGCGCGTGGGTGATTGGGTTCGCTGTGCTGGTGCGATGGCATCGCGCCATTCATGCTGCCATTGCCCGGCGCGAGGTGTGGCTCGACATCAAGCGCCGGCATATTGCGCGTATGACGCTCGATTGGGCCGGCCTGCCCTGCGCGCGCATAGACCCTGCGCCGGACGCCGGGCACCCCTTTGAGATCGACCTGGACATCACCGGCGAGAAGTCCATTCACCACCTGATCGACACGGCTGCGTCGCGCGATGGCAGCAGGCGGCTGGCCGGCTGGTTGCTGGAGACCGCGCCCTCGCGCGATGCGACCTTGCGTCGGCAGGCGCTGGCGCGTGAACTGACTGGGCAACCCTTGCTCCGTGACCGCCTCAGCTTGAACGCGGGGCTGGCGATGCGCGAGGCCGGCGCAGCGTGGCGCGGCGACACATTGCTGTCGTGGTTGAACACGTCTCAGCCGGCAGCGCCGCTGGCCGGCCGGCTTGTTCTGCTCGGCGCGCTCGCCGCTGTCAACATCGCGCTGGTGATACTTGCCAATCTGTCCATCCTGCCGCCGGTCTGGCTGGCGACCTGGCTGCTCTACCTGGCCCTGTTCTTCTGGCAGGCGCGCAACATCAAAGACGCGTTTTCTGACGCGCTTAACATGGAAAGCGCGCTGCGCCAATTGCTGGCCGTCTTCGGCTTTTTGGAGCGCCACAGGTACGCCAAAGGCTCGGCGCTCGAAGCATTGTGCGCGCCTTTCCGTGACCGGCGGCATCGCCCGTCGGCCCACCTGCGCCGCATGAGCGATGTGCTGATTGCGGCCGGCGTGGTGCGCAACCCCATGCTCTGGTTCGTTGTGAACGCGACTGTGCCGTGGGATGTGTTTGTCGCGTTCCGGCTGGCGCGGGTCAAAGCGGCGCTTGCTCAGCGATTGCCGGCCTGGCTGGATGTGTGGTTCGAGTTGGAGGCGCTATCCTCGCTCGCCACCTTTGCTTATCTCAACCCGCACTACGCCTTTCCGCAGATCGTGGTCGGCGGGGCCTTCCAGGCGACGGCGCTCGGGCATCCGTTGGTGGCGCATGAGACCCGCGTGTGCAATGACTTCAGCCTGCCGGCCGTGGGCGAGTTGGCGCTGATCACGGGTTCCAACATGTCTGGCAAAAGCACTTTCTTGCGCGCGATTGGCGTGAACCTGGCGCTGGCCTACGCCGGCGGGCCGGTCACTGCGACAGCGCTGGAGACGCGACCGTTCCGGCTGTTCACCTCGATTCGGGTGACCGACTCGGTGACCGATGGCATCTCCTACTTCTACGCGGAAGTGAAGCGGCTGAAGGCGTTGCTCGACGCGCTGCGCGCGCCCGGCCTGCCGCTGTGCTTTCTGATCGACGAGATTTTCCGCGGCACGAACAACCGCGAGCGGCTGATCGGCAGTCGCGCTTACATTCGCGCGCTGGCCGGCGGCAATGGGGTGGGGGCGATTGCCACCCACGATCTCGATCTGGTCCGGCTGGCCGATGAATTGCCCGGCATCGCCAACTACCACTTTGCGGAGCATCTCGACGGGCAGCGCATGGTGTTCGACTACCGGCTGCGCCCCGGCCCATGCCCGAGCACGAACGCGCTGCGCATCATGCAACTGGCCGGTCTGCCGGTGGATGTGGACACGCCAATCACGCAGGCCACATAGCGGCGCGGGGCTGTTCGGCTTCGCCTCGCGCGCTGTGTGCGCTACGGATAGAAATCCAAAGGAGCTAATCAAATGACATTCGCAGATAAGCTGGACGCGGAGTGGGTGGCGTATGGCCGGCAGACGGCCCAAGCCAGAGAATGGCTCGAGCGTTTCGAAGCGGAGGTGAAATTCGCCGCCGATCTGGCGGCCCGCAACCCGGCCCAGGCGGAGTGGGAATCGTTGATCCTGCACGCAGTGAGCCACGCCCGCGAGGCGCTGGCCGAGGGAGACGGGCCGGAGCACGCAGTGACTGAGGCGGAAAAGCTGCTGGCGCCGATCGGCGAAGCTGCCCGGCAGTACACGGTGCATTGCATTGGGCACGGCCACATCGACATGAACTGGCTGTGGAACTGGCCGGAGACGGTCGCCACGACGAACGACACTTTTACCACCGTCGACCGGTTGATGGATGAGTTTCCCGAGTTTCGTTACTCGCAGAGCCAGACGTCCGTCTACCAGATCATGAAGGACTACCTGCCCGAGTTGTACGAGCGGGTAAAACGGCGCGTGGCAGAAGGCCGCTGGGAAGTGACGGCCAATCTGTGGACCGAGACGGACAAGAACCTGCCATCGGGCGAAATCCTGTGCCGGCACATCCTGTACACCCGGCGTTTCTTCAAAGAGGAGTTCGGCTTGCCGTATGGCAGCGTGAAGATCGACTGGGAGCCGGACACGTTCGGCCATGCCCACAGTCTGCCGACGATTTTGAACCAGGCCGGCATCCGCTATTACTATCTACATCGCGCCGGGCCGGGGCCGTTGCTCTTCTGGTGGCAGGGCACAGATGGCTCGCGCGTGCTCGTGTTCGACGACCGCTTCCGCGGCTACAACGGGCAGATCAACGCCCAGATCACACGACACCTGCTGGAGTTCGAGCAGGCAACCGGCCTGAAGGATTTCATCTTCGTGTTTGGCGTGGGCGATCATGGCGGCGGCCCGACGCGCCGCGACCTGCGCAACGCGGTCAGGATGCAGCAGTGGCCGATCTGGCCGGCGATCAAGTTCAGCACCACCGAGGCGTTCTTCTCCATCGCCGAAAAGAACGCGCGCAACCTGCCGGTGATCGATGCCGAGATGAACTTCGTGTTCGAGGGGTGCTATACGGCGCAGAGCAACATCAAGCGCGCCAATCGCAAGAGCGAGAATGCGCTGATCGAAGCCGAGATGGCGGCGTTGTTGGCGCAGGGGGTGGCCGGCATGCCGTACCCGCGTGAGGCGATCTACACCGGCTGGAAGCACGCCATGTTCAACCAGTTCCACGACATTCTGCCCGGCTCGGGTATCCATGCCACCTACGAACATGCTCAGGGGCTGTTCCAGGAGATTCTGGCCCAGACCGGCATGGTGAAGACGCGCGCGTTGCGCCAGATCGCGTCGCTGGTGAACACGGCTGGCGTGGGGCAAATTGCCGGCCCGACCGGCGAGGCTAACGACGTGGGCGGCGGGCCGGGGGATATTCGCGCGCTGGGCGAGATGTCGCGACGCGGCGCCGGCGGCGTCAACAGCGACGTGTTTGTCGTGTTCAATCCCAGCCCGTGGAAGCGGAGCGAACTGGTCACGGCACGCCTGTGGGATCGTGTGTGGCCGGACGAGCAGATCGCGGTGACGGACGATGCCGGCAACGTCAGGCCGGCGCAGGTTGTGCAGCGCGGCAACTACTGGGGCCACCAGTTCATCGAGGTGGCGTTCCCGGCTGCCGATGTGGACGGGCTGGGCTATCGCGCGTATGGCGTGTCGCGCATGCCGGCCCGCCCCGCCGCGCAGGCAACCTGTTGGGGCGATGGCAATGGCACGATCGAGAACGAGTTCCTGAAGGTCGTGGTCGAGCAGGCATCTGGCGCGATCGTTCACTTGATCGACAAACGCGCGGGCGTCGATCTCGTTCCGCCGGGCGAGCGTCTGGGCACGCTGCACTATATGCTCGAAGCGCCACACCCGATGACAGCTTGGGTGATGGGGCAAATCGTCAAGACAATTCCGCTGACCGAAGGCGGGAAGATGGACTGTCCGGACAATGGCCCGCATCTTGCCAGTGTGCGTACATTGCACACGCTCAACGACAGCACGTTTGCGGTGACGATCTCGCTGGCCGCCGGCTCGCCGCGCGTCGAGTTCACGCTCGATGCGAACTGGCTGGAGCGCGGAGACCCGGCCATCGGCGTGCCGATGCTCAAAGTGGCGTTCCCGCTGCGGGTGGCTGACGCCGTGGCGACGTTCGAGACGCCGAACGGTCACGTGGCGCGCTCGACGAAGCCGGCTGACCTGACCTCATATACGCATCTACTGGGCGGGCCGTACTGGAAGGCCAGCGAGCCGGTAGACAAAGCGCCGGGCGAGTCGCCCATGCAGAAGTGGCTGAATGTGACCGGGGCGCAGGCCGGCGTCAAGGAGCCGGTTGGCGCAGCAATCTACAACGACACGAAGTACGGCTGCGATGTGCGCCAGGCTGAGGATGCTGAAACGTGTGTGGCCCGGCTGACGCTGTTGCGTAGCAGCTATGACCCCGATCCGCTGCCGGAACTGGGCCAGCACACGATTCGGTATGCCGTTCAACCGCACGTTGGGTCATGGTCGCCGGCAGACGCAACGCGCGGCGGCTATGACTTCAACATGCCCTTTAACGTTGTCGGCACCGACGCGCACGCAGGCATCCTGCCGGCCCGGCACGGCTTTGCCGAGGTGCTCACGCCGAATGTCATGCTCAGCGGGATGAAGCGGGCCGAAGAAGGTGACGGGTTGGTGATCCGTCTATATGAGACAGACGGCAAGGCGACGACGGCGCAAGTGAGGCTCGACACGGCGCTGGGCGCTGCCGGCGCGGAGGCGATGCAGGTCGATCTGGCGGAGCAGCCGGTGCTTGAAAACACGGCGCGTTTCGGGCAGGGCGTGTTGCGCGTCGACATTCCGGCTTACGGTGTGGCTACAGTTATGATTGGGTGAAACTGGCTATCAGTAAGGAGTTAGCGTCAGGGCCATGTGGCAATGAGGTCACATGGCCCTGATTTTTTGCACTTGGGTATTGACAAAGTCGATAGCGCGCGTTATAACATCGCATGTTAACGTTACAGGAGACGTTAGTAGACGTTAAAGGCCATGCCCACGACGCTCCATGACATTGCGAATCAGACCGGCGTGTCGGTGATGACAGTCTCACGTGCTCTGGCTGACAAGCCGGGGGTGTCTGCAGAGACTAAACGACGAGTTATGGAGGCAGCCAGGCGACTGGGATACACGCCGACGGTGCCTGTGCGGACTGCCGGGCGCAGTACGAATATCATCGGTGTCGCAGTCAATCATATCGGCACAGAGTATATTGAACAGATCATTCAAGGCGTGTCGGATATTCTGGATGTTGCCGAGTACGATATGGTTATCTTCAATCCGGCGCGCATGCGGCGCATGCCCGATGCCTACTTGCGTGATCTGAGCCAAAAGGCCATCGACGGTTTGATCATTGCTTCTGCGACCAGGATTCGGGACATGGCGCTGTTACAGCAAGTGAACCGAGATGTGTTTCCTGTTGTGATGATCGACCAGCGTGCTGGCGGTGATGTGGCCGACAGCGATTGCGTGCCATACGTGATCGCCACGAACCGTCAAGGCGCTCTGGATGCCACCCGCTACCTGATTCAACTCGGCCACCGGCGCATTGGCTGTGTCACAGGTCCGTTTGACGAATTGCCGGCCTGCGAGCGACTGGATGGTTACCGGGCTGCGCTGTTGCAGTCGCACATACCATACGACGAGCGCCTGGTGACCACCGGGAATTTCCGTGAGGAGAGCGGCTATATCGGCGCGCAGACGATCTTCGCGGCCGATCCGACGGTCACGGCCATCTTCGCCCAGAATGACTACATGGCATTCGGCGTTGTGGAAGCAGTCAAGCAGATGGGCAGGCGCGTGCCAGAAGATGTGTCGGTAATCGGTTTTGACGATATCCGCTCATCGGCGCATTCGGTTCCGCCGCTCACGACGGTGCGGCAACCCTTGCGTCAGATGGGACAGGTGGCTGCCCAGATGATCATGGAAGCGTTGCGCGGCGAGCGCTCGCAAACCGCTGTGGAGCTTCGCACGTCGCTCATCCTGCGCGAAACGTGCCTGCCGCTGAAAGACTGAGCCTTGTAGTGCCGGTGCAGGTTATCCCGGTCTTGAAACTGAACCAGGAGGTGTCGATGGCGACTACGATGACAGAAACGGCTGGTCCCAGGACGACAGGCGATGCCGAATCATTGCGACGCAGCCTGTTGTACCGCGTCCGGCGGTTTTTCGATCGCAATGGCGCCTACATGCTGATGGCGCTGCCCGGCGTGTTGCTGATCTTCGTGTTTGCCTACGCGCCGATGCCGGGGATCGTCATTGCCTTCAAGAACTACAAGTTCAACCTGGGCATCTGGGGCAGCGAGTGGTCCGGCTTCAACAACTTCCGGTTTCTGTTTGCCACGCCTCTGACAGGCCGGGTGCTGTTCAACACGCTGTTTATGAATGCGCTGTTCATCGTGTCCGGCACAGTGGCGTCGATAGGACTTGCGCTGTTGCTCAACGAAGTGCATGGCAAGTTCCGCTCGCGCGTTTATCAGTCATCGATGTTCTTCCCGAACTTCCTGTCGATGGTGATTGTGAGCTACTTCGTGTTTGCTTTTCTGGCCACCGATACCGGGCTGATTAACGGATTGCTGAAAAGCATGGGCGCCCAGCCAGTGGAATGGTACTCGTCGCCGGAATACTGGCCAGTGATTCTGGTGATTGTGCACTTGTGGAAAGGGACCGGCATTGGCAGCGTGATCTACCTGGCCACGATGTTGGGCATCAACCCGGAGTTCTACGAAGCGGCCAAGATCGACGGCGCGAACAAGTGGCAACAGATTCGCTACATCACACTGCCTTCGCTGGTGCCGGTCATTGTCATCCTGACCTTGCTGGCGATCGGTCGGATTTTTTACGCCGATTTTGGCATGTTCTACGTTGTTACCCGCGACACGCCGGCGCTATACCGGACGACCGATGTGATAGACACGTTTGTCTTTCGCGCGTTGCGTCAACTGGGCGATGTCGGCATGGCCGCTGCAGCCGGCTTCGCGCAGTCGGTTATTGGTTTCGTGCTGGTGATCGTCTCGAACCTGGTTGTCAGGAAGATCGATCCCGATAAGTCCTTGTTCTAGAGTCCCACGAGGAAGAAAATGGCGCAAACCCAACCACTACCGGCCCGGCCGATCAGCAACTATCGTGTGGCGAGCTTTCTGGGCCGGCTGGTCACCAACACCATCCTGGTTGCATTCAGCCTGGCCTGTCTGCTCCCCATATTGCTCGTTTTGTCGGCATCGTTTTCCACCGAGGTTTCCATTGCCAGGCACGGGTACACCCTGATTCCCGTTGAGTTCACCACGCTGGCCTATCAGTGGATTCTGGCCGACCCCACGCAACTGGCGCGCGCTTATCTGGTCACCGCGGTTGTAACGGCCGTCGGCACGCTGACGGGACTGACCGTCATGTCGCTGCTTGGCTTCGCCATCTCGCGCCGCAATTTCGCGCTGCGCAAGCCGGTGTCGTTCTACGTCTTCTTTACGCTGCTCTTTAATGGCGGGTTGATTCCGTTCTATCTGTTTGTGACGCAGACGCTCAGAATGAGGGACAATCCGCTGATCCTCATTCTGCCGTATCTCGTTTCGGTGTGGAACGTGCTACTGTTGCGCACGTCATTTGCCCAGTTGCCGGAGGATCTTCTCGACGCCGCGCGCATCGATGGCGCCAGCGAGTGGCGGGTGTTCTTCCAGATCGCTATTCCCATGTCAACGCCGGTGCTTGCAACGGTGGCCCTGTTCACCATGCTGACCTACTGGAACGACTGGTGGATGTCGTTGCTGTTCATCAACAACAAGGACCTCTGGACCGTCCAGTTTCTGCTTTACAACCTTATGGCGACGCTGCAGGCGCTGAATGCGCGGCCGGAGGTGGCGGCGCAGATGGGCATTGAGATTCCCGGGCAGAGCGCCCGCATGGCGATGGCCTTCTTTGCCATCGGGCCGATCGCCTTCGCGTATCTATTCGTGCAGAAGTACTTCATTCGGGGCATCCAGATTGGATCGCTGAAGTGAAGCGATTTCGCAGCCAGGTGGCGTCGGCTGGCCCAGCCGATGCTGTCTGGTTTTGTGACAGGAGGTGCCGCTGTCCGATCCAGATTTACCACGATCAATCGATAGAAGTGTTTCACATCCACTGTTCGTATCTTTTCGCTCACCCATCCCAAAGGAGAAGAGGACAAATCATGAGTAACCGAAACCAAATTTCGCGTCGCGCATTTCTGACTCTGGCTGGCGCATCTGCCGCCGCCGGCCTGGCTGCGGCTTGCGCTCCCGTTGCTCCTGCGCCAACCACGGGAGGCGGGCAAGGCGAGGCCCCTAAAGCAGCCGAGCCAACTGCGGCGCCGCAGGAACAACAATTCACCCTGACGTATGTGTTTCCCCAGTTTTCAGGTATCCCGAAAGACCTGGCCTCGGTCCAGGAAGCGCTGAATCAGGCGACCATTGCTCGCATCAACGCCATCGTCAAGTTAACGCCGCTGGAGTTCGGCGCCTGGGGTGACAAGATCAACCTCATGAACGCCGGCGGGGAGCAATACGACCTGGCCTACACCGCCAACTGGACCAACGACTACTATCGCAACGTGTCCAACGGCGTGTTCGTCGAGCTTGACGACTTGCTGCCGGCCAGGGCGCCAAAGTACTGGAGCAGCATGCCAGTCACCACCTGGCAAGCGGCCAAGGTCAAGGGCAAGCTGTACGCCGGCATCAACCAGCAGATGTTCCCCAAAAACTGGGGATTCGTGGCGCGCAAGGATCTGGCCGAGAAATACGGTCTTGACTACCAGAACGCCACGAAGTGGCAGGACACCGAGGAGTGGCAAAAGCGTGTGTATGAAGGTGAGGGTGGCAATGTCATTCCATGGGGCGGTCCCACCTTCATCTTCGCTCCTGAGATCTATGATTTTGCGCCGATCGATGATGGCATCGGCTGGCTTGTGGTGGATCCTGACGACGAGTCGGCGCAGGCGCGGCGCGTTCACGAACTGCCCGAGTTTGTTGAAGCATGGGATCTAGCGCGCAAGTGGTATGACGCCGGCTGGATGGTCAAGGAAGAGACACCCACCGATGAATTCCGCGCCAATTGGAAAGCGGGCAAGCACGCCATTGCCATGAATCCGGTGAACAAGCCCCGAGGCGAGGTTGAGGCCAAGAACATCTATGGCTATGATATGGTGCAGCGCGCTCTGGCGCGCAACATCCTGACCACGCCCGGCATCACCGCCACCATGACCGGTGTCAGCCGCACTACGGTTAGCGCAGAGAAGGCCTGTGAGTGGCTCGAACTGGTCAACACCGACAAGCCGGTCTACAACCTGCTCTGTATCGGCGTCGAAGGCAAGCACTGGAGGTGGAAGGATCAGGGCAAGGAGATCATCGAGCAGATCCCCGACAGTGGCTACAACCCGACCACCGACTGGATGTTCGGCAACCAGTTCCTCGCCTACTATCGCGAGGAGTACATGGTGGGCGCATGGGATGAGACCACGAAGAACAACGACTCTGCTCTGCCCTCCCCAACCCTCGGGTTCGTCATGGATCGCGAGCCGGTCAAGAACGAGATCGCCGCGGTGGCCGCCGTCACCGAGGAATTTGCGCCATTTGGTTCGCGTGGCATCCCCGCCGCCGATCTGCCGAAGGTAATTCAGGCGATGGATGACGCCGGCGCGCGAGTCATCCAGCAGGAAATGCAGCGCCAGATCGAGCTTTGGAAGCAGAACAAGTAGCCGGGTTGACGCGAGACCGCCTGCCCGGCCTCAAAACAAATGCGGCCGGCATCGTGATGATGCCGGCCGCTTGTTGGTTCCTGCGTGAACGCCGGAATCAGAATCGGCGATAGAATCGGCGATATTTAAAATCGGCGATTGCTGCGCCCGCCGCGATCGCCGCCGCGGTTATCGCGCCCGCCGAACCCGCCCGTGCGGGCTTCCGGTGGCTTGGCCTCATTGACCTTGAGTTCGCGGCCGCCCAGTTCCTTGCCGTTGCACGCCTTGATGGCCACCAGCGCCTCGGCGGGGGTCTCCATCTCGACGAAGGCGAAGCCGCGCGGCTGGCCGGTCATGCGGTCGTTGGGAATCGTGACCGAGCGAATGTTGCCGCTCTGTCCGAACAGTTCGCGCAAGTCCTGCTCGGTTGTGTCATACGACAGATTGCCCACGTACAGTTTGTTGTTCATTTGATCCTCCAAGTGATCAGATCGCTCTCGCGCACGCGCGAAAGCAGCAAAAAAGATTGTGCCAGAAGATGGGGAGAATCCGAGAGCCTCAAAAAGAACCGCGCGCAATCAGCGGGGGATCAAATTGGAGGGACCTAACTCAAGAGCGCCACATCACGGCCATTTCAAACTTCGCGATTGTACACGATTTCGGCGCTGATGTCCAGGCGCGATTCTTGTGTCTTGTGGGCGGGCGGGTGCGGCCGTGCGGCCGTGCGGCCACGATTTTTCCGCGAAGCCCACGGGGCCGTATCCGGGTCGAAAGCGATGGCAAGCACGGCGCGCCATACTTTTCAGCAGGCGTAGTCGGCGCGTTGCACAGTGGATGAACCCGCGCGCACCGCAAGGCAAAGCCGGCTTCGCTCCCACTGGCCGCCACTTTCAGTGGCCGGGCAAGTGGCCGGGCAAGTGGCCGGTTTGGTGGCCGGCCACTCCGGCTGTCGGCAGTGCGCGACTGCCACTTTTCGGCAGAAGGCAACCGCGAAGACATGGCGTGTGAGTCTGCTGCAATCGTTGCCGATATCGTTCTCCGAGCCGGCAAGGAGCATCAGCCGTCGGAAAATCTCAGGCCGCACCCAGGCGCGATTCTGCATGCGAGTCTGTGGCCCTCGCGCAACCGCCAGGCATCGCCATTCGTACTATCTAGATGGAGATTCACGCAAACATGAACACGTTCTTGGGATTGGGCGGCATCTTGATGTGGCCGTTTCGCTTTCTGTGGCGACTTGTCACCGCCATCCTTGAATTGACCGGCCGGTTGGTGGCGGCCATCCTCGGCGTTGTTCTGATGATCGTGGGATTGGTGCTCACGCTCACGGTCATCGGCGCCATCATCGGCATCCCGCTGATCATCTTTGGCTTCATGCTGATGATCCGCGCGCTGTTCTGAAGCGCCTCGCCAGCGCCGGCGCCCTATGGCGTGGCTGCAATCTCGAGCGACCGGCCTTCCCATTCGCGGTGCGGTTGAATGCCGAGCAGCCGGGCGATGGTTGGCGCAGTGTCGCTCAGAGACACGGGCGCGTCGATCGACCGGCCAGCTCGGATGCCCGGCCCGGCTGCAATCCACGGGATCAGCATATCTTCGGGCATGTCTGTGCCGTGGCTACGGTCGTGCCCGCCGTGATCGCTGTTGATCACTACAGCGTAGTCGGGCGGCAGCGCGTCCATGATGACGCCCAATTGCCGATCCACGCGCGACACCTGCGCCAGATAGGCGTCGGACATCCAGCCGGCCCGGTGACCGATGGTGTCGATGGTGCCCAGGTACACGAATGCGAAATCGGGCCGGTCGATGGGAATGGCGCGTGCTGCTTCGGCAGCCACCACGTCATCGCCGTCTTCAGAGTAGACCGTGTCGCGGAAGTAAGCATGGAAAAGACTGCCGGGCCGGTTGAGATTGCGCAGCGGCTCCCAGTTGTGAAAGAACATGCAACGCAAGCCCTGTTCTTTGGCGACATCCACCAGCCCGGGCAGCGGCCGCGCCATCGGCGACCAGTCGTTGGTTGTGACGCCGTGGCGCGCTGGCGGCACGCTGTGGAAGAGGGTCATGTGGCACGGCAACGTGACGGTCGGCATGACGCTGCTGGCCGTCAGCGTGGACGCGCCGTTCTGGCGCAGCGCGCTCAATGTAGGGCAGCCGGCCGCGGCAATGGCGTCGGGCCGCAGCCCATCCAACATGACAAGAACGACGGGTGGCATATGAGGCTCTCCTTGTGTATGGTTATGGCGGCCGGCGCCGGCCGCGCGAGTATTCATCCTGCGAACGCGATGACGAACACACCCAGAACGATGATAGCCCCGGCGGCAATGCGCAACGCGCCGCCCGGCTCTTTGAACAGCACCACCCCCGCCACCGCGCCGATGACCAGACTCAATTGCCTCAGCGCAGCAATGTAGCTGGCCTGTGGGCTGAGTTGATAGGCCCACAACACCAGCCAGTATGCAGCTACCATGAACACCGCTGCGGCGACCGGCCATCGCCAATCTGCATTGTCAACGCCGGATATGGGGGAGTCCACGCTGCCGGGGTTGCTTCTCCGCTCGGCGAAGCGCACCACCAGCCAGAGCCAGGGCGCGGCAATCACGTTCTCCCATGCGCCATAGCGTATGGCCGAGAGGGGGCCGGATGGCAACAGTTCAGCCGCCGCCTTGTCGAGGGTGGTGTAGCCCACCATCGCCAGCGCCACAACGGCAATCCACACCGTGGCCTGGCTCCAGTACCGTTTCAGGCTGAATGACTTGAGCGACACTTGCGGCGCGAGCACGCAGCCGGTGAACACCAACACAAGCCCGGCCCACCCGGCCAGGTTGGGTGGACGCCCGCGCGCCATGTCCACCACTGCCAGAATCAGCACGGGCAGTGCGCGCGCGACCGGGTACACCACACTGAACTCGCCGTGGCGATAGCCCATGCTCAGGCCGAAGTAGTAGGCGGCCTGGCACGCGCCGGTGGCGAGCAACAACATCCACACCTCGCCCGGCATGGGGGCGCTGCTAGTCTCTGACAGCAGCGCCGGCAGCAGGCCGATTGCGGCGCCGGCCAGGCAAAGACGCAGGAAAAACCGGTCATTGCGACGCTGCGAATGCGCCGCCAGATTCCAGCTTGCGTGCAGCACAGCCGACGCGGATATGATAGCGACCAGAGCGATGGGCATGCGGCTCAGTCCAGGGTGACACCGCACACTGACACGATTGAAGCGCCTTCATCGTCTGCCGGACAATGCGCATAACCGCGCGCGTGGCCGGCAGCGTTGCCCTGAGTGGCTTCCAGCAGTTTCAGCGTCAGGTAGATGGGCGCCGTGCCGCACACATTGTTGCCGTTGCCGACGCGCCGGATGTCGGCGAAGAAGCCGTCTGCATCGCCGGCCCGCATGTGTGCGATCAGCGCCTCGTCCGCATGTGCGATCATAGCCCGGCCTTCGTCGTCGACCGGCGGCCCACCAAATGCCGGCCCGACATGCGCCAGGTCACCTGAGGCGATGAACATGACGCGATGGTTCCTGACCAGCCGGGCGACGGTATCCAGAAATGACTGAATGAGCGGGCTGCTGGATGGAGCGTGCCCATTGTGCATGAATGATCCGAAGGAGCCGGCCAGCACCGGCACGACCTCGATGGGCTGGCCGTTGCGCGCATGGTGCAGCCACACCAGCGGCAGTTCGAGCGAGTGTTCGACGCGATGGCGCAATTCGCCGGCAAAGGCGTTCGCCGGGCCAATCGCCTCGGCCAGCGCCTCGACGATCGGCTGCGCGGTGGGCAGGACGCCATACGGCGTGGCGTAGTGCTGGCGTGTCAGTGTGAAGGGGTCGTCGCCGTAGTGATCGGTGCCGATAATGATGGCGAGATCAGCTTGCCGGGCGATGTGTGTTGCCGCGCTCCAGGCCTGCGCGTACACCGGCCCACCGCGCGGGTAGTCGATGTGCGGGCTGATGATGCCCCGCGCGTGCAGGGTGGCCGATGCACTGGTGTCGTGTTCTTTAAGGTACGCGTTCAGCGCGCGCTTGAGGGCCGGCGCGCTGGCGGGGTAGCTGTTGCCGGCGCAGGATGGCTGTCTGAACGGCGCGCGCCGGTATGCATCGAGTGCGGCAGCCTGTGCGGCTGACGCCCGCTCATTCTCCAGCAGGCACGCCTGGTCCAGCGCGTCCAACAGTTGCTCGACGGCGCGCAAAGGTATGCGCCGACCATAGTGCAGCGCGAATGCGGCGCAGATGCTCTCTGCGTCGCGCGTGCCGTCGCAGAATGCCAGCGCGGCAGCCAGGGCCGGCGGCACGATCAGCATGTCGTCGCAAAGCTGCAAGGGGTCGCGCAGCAGATAGCGCAGTTCGCCGTTCTGCTCCACAGGGCGCGGGTCGATGGGGCGCAGTCGCGGGAGCGGATTGCGCGCGCGTGAGTCGTTCATCCTCGTGCTCAAGCCCAGACCTCATCATTTGGGGGTGCCGGTATTCGGGATGGATTATATGTGCTTGAAAGGGGCGGGCGCCTGTAGACTTTGCGCGGGGAGGCGCAGCGGTTGGAAACCGCGCGCTACGCATGACAAAGCCGGCCTGCGCCGGCTTCGCCTCGGGTTGCCCGCGACTTCAGTCGCCGGGCAACTCATCGGATGCAAAAATTCCGGGCGCACCCCATTGAGGAATGTAGGCAGGCCAGGCGGCTTGCTCTACAGCGTGCGACGCGCTGCAACGGTTTACGGAGCGCAGTTGCCCAAGCCGGCTGAAATGGGGATCACGACCTGCTCGCCTTCCCACAGCGCGCCGGTGTCTCGTATAGCCTGATAGCGCGTCAGGTCTGCGCGCGTGTATACGCCGGCCAGGACGAATGCCGGCGCCGGCCCGGCTGGCAGATCCCGAATGAGTCTCGTCTCGCTGACCACGATGCCGGGCGGGAAGTGGTCGAGCGGCAGGAAGCCGTCCAGCGGGTCGCGGTCCGCGCCGATGATTTGTGTCCCGTTGGCGTCGATCACGTGGATGAACACAGCCGCCGGCTCGCTGAACCCTGTTGCGCCGGACCAGGTGAGATGCAATTCGACCTGACTGCCGCAGTGCAGGGCGCGCGCGCTGTCAAGTCGAACCTGCGCGCCGGCCTGTTGAAATGTGGCCAGCGGCGGGGCCGGGCTTGCTGCCGGCGCGCTGCGGATCTCGCCCAGGCGGGTCAGCCTGAAGCCGGGCGCATCGTAATCGAAGCGATAGATGAAGGTCGAGCGCAACATCCACTCGCGCAGACCCTGGTCGTCTACCTCGCGGCCAAACACGCCGTAGTGAAATCGGTCGCCGCGCGTGAACAAGAATTCCGGCTCGCGGTAGTTGACCTGCCGGTCGGTCAGTGACGCTTCGTGCATCACAGTGAAGGTGGGGCGGGTGATGCCGCTGATGGCAGCCGGCCATTGCGGCGCCATCTGCTCGGTGGCGTAGAAGTACATCCAGATCGGCAGCCCTTCGCGCCCCAGGAACAGCGCCGGCTGATTGGCGATGTTGACAAAGGGGGTGTTGATGAAGAGCAGCCGGTCGGTTGGCTCTGAGCGTTGCAGGTCTGCATCGACCATGCGTAGCGCGGGAGTCAGTCGGGCCGCCTCATTGGTGCGCGCGGTCACATATGACGTGGACCAGATCAATGCCGTGACGCACACCAGCGCAAGGCCGGCGCGCGGTGCGCGGCGCGGCCATGTCTGCCACATCACGGCGAGCGAGAGCGCCCAGAAAAGCGCCATGCCGAATGATTGTGGGTAAAGCAAGCGCGGGCCGTCGAGCAGATAGCGCTGGCTTAATAGCAGAGAGGGAAGCGTTCCGATGGCCCAGAATCCCAGCACGCACGCCAGCAGCGCAAGTTGGCCGCGCCGGGCGAACACAAGCGCGGCTGTGGCAACGACTGCGCCGGCCAGTGCCGCAATCACAATCACCGATTGCGACTCGCTCAAATTCAAGAACGGTCGCGCCAGCGCCACAAACCAGATTACGAGGTGCTGGGCGTGGTAGGCCAGCTTGACCGGCATCTCGGCGAGGTTCGATTCGAGCAGCAGAGAGTGGCCGCTGGTCCAGTCTGTCTGAAGAAACAGCCGGTAGAAGGCGAAGTAAGCGGCCGCCATGGCAAACAGGACGAATGCGGCCGGGCGCAGCCGGCTGCGCGTGGCGTAAGCGCGCGACAACTCGGCCCACAATAGGAACGCGCCAAAGTTGGGGCCTTGCTCATGGCTGAGCAGGGTCAAGATCAGCAACCCGACGGTCAAGATGAGGCCCAGCCGCCGATGCCGGCCCGAACATGCCAGCCTCAGATATGCCCACACCGTTGCCAGCCCGAACAGGACCACCTGGGCATGCACGACTGCTGCCGCCCACAGCACGGCTGAGTATGTCAATGGTAGGAAGCCGAAGATGGCGCCGGCAGCCAGCGACGGGCCGGCGGACGGAAAGCGAAACAAGGCGCACAGTCGCGCGGCCAGCGCGGCGACCAGCGCAGTGGCAGCCACATGCACGAACACGTTGAGCATGTGCAGCATCGACGGCAGATACCAGCCGAACAGGTCGCCGATCAGCACCCAGGGCAGGTACCCAACCGGCCGGTAGTGCCCGAACACCAGCGAGTAGGGGGCGAAACGGTTCTCGAAGATGGTGAGCGGCGTGATGCCCACCAGCTCGGCCACCTGGGTGGCGTCGTCGTTGAAGGGCATCAAGCGAATGGCCGGCGCATAGAGCGCGAAGACGGCCAGCAGGATGACGCACAGGCCGAGCAGGTGGAGGCGCTGCGTGTGCTGCGTCGATGTCATTGAGTGAATCAAACTCTTCCTAATCTTACGCGCGCTGCGCGCCGGCGGCGATCTCCTCGAGCGTCGTCAGCAGGCGATCGATCTCGTCCGTTGTGTTGTAGTGCACCGGGCCGATGCGCACCATGCCGCCGCTGCTTTCAACACCCAGCCGTTCGGTCAGATTAAGCGCGTAGTAGTTGCCGTCCCACACACAGATGCCCCGCTCCGCGAGGTGTTGCGCCACCGCGTGAGGGTGAAGGTTGGCTATGCGGATGGCAAAGGTGGGCGCGCGTTGATCCAGGCGCGTCGATTCGGTGATGCCGTGGATGCGAACGCCGGGGATGCGCTGCAATCCATCGAGCAGGCGTGTCTTGAGCGTGTGTTCGTAGGTCTGTATGGCGCGCATGGCGCGGTGCAGTGTGGCCGAGCGCGCCGAGTGACATCGATCCGGGTAGTCGGCCGGGAAAGTGTTCCCCAGCCATTCCAGGTAGTGCATTGTGCCGACCAGCCCGGCCATCGACTCGTGGCTTTGGGTGCCGGTCTCGAACTTGTGGGGTGGGCGCGCGTCTGCGGGGCGCACCTTGTAGGCCGGCAGTGATGCCAGCAGGTCGTGGCGCCCATACAGCGTTCCGAGATGCGGGGCGAAGAACTTATAGGGCGAACAGACCAGGAAATCGCAGCCCAGGTCCTGAACATCGATAGGGCCATGCGGGGCGTAATGCACGGCGTCGATATAGGTCAACGCGCCGGCGGCCTGCGCCATGCCGATGATCTGTTTGACCGGGTTGATCGTGCCCACAGCGTTCGAGGCGTAGCCCACCGCGACGAGTTTTGTGCGCGGGCCGAGGAAACGCTCGAAGTCGTCCATGTTCAGGGTGCAATCATGCGGGTTGATGTCCACCACGCGCACGGTTGCGCCGCGATCCTGGGCCATGAGATGCCAGGGCGAGTAGTTGGCGTCGTGGTCGAGCCGGGTCAAGATGATCTCGTCGCCGGCCTGCACCATCTGGCCGATCGACCGGCTGATGGCGAAGGTCAGGCTGGTCATGTTCTGGCCGAAGATGATTTCCTCGCTGCGCGCGGCGTTGAGAAAGTCAGCCATCGCCTGATGGGCCTCATGCACAATGGCGTCGCTTTCGGCGCTGGTGACAAAGGCGCCGCCGTGATTGGCGTTGCAGCGCGACAGATAGTCCGCCATGGCGTCGATGCACGAGCGGGTGACTTGCGTGCCGCCGGGGCCGTCGAGATAGACGAGGGGTTGGCCGTTGTGTGTGCGCGAGAGCGCCGGGAAATGGGGGCGAATCTGGTTTGGGTCAAGCATGGGATAGGCTCCGTGTTGCGTGTTGCGTGTTGAGGTTGGGTCAAGCCGCGTTCAGCTTGCGACTGCCTGACGGTGATGGGGCGATGTAATGACGCCGCTCAGGATGTTGGGCTGTGTCATGGCCGGCCTTGCAGGGTAAATGGGACATCGACGCGCGCCGGCATGGCTTCGCTGCGCGGGGTATCCAGCCGGTCATAGGACAACGGATAGCGCGTGCCGACGCCCTCTGCGACGACGGAGACCGTATGCGCGCCGGCCGGCAGGCCGCTCACGTCAACATCGAACGGTGAAGCAGCGATGCCGGCGCGAATGAGTTGATCGTCAAGCAGCACGCTGAAGCCGCGCGCCGGCGCGCCGATTGCGCTCCATTCAATGCGCAGGGTTGGCCCGCTGAGCGTGGCATGGCGCACAGGGCTGCTCACAGCCAGCCGCGCGCAGTCATCGGCCCGGCCGCGATACAGATCGATCAACGCGCGCGCCAGGTTCAGGTAAAAGAATCCCCATCCGCCCCGGTCCCCCCGGCAGCCCGGCGCAGTGAGCGAAGTGGGTTCCATATCGTCGCTGCGTTCGACATCATAGGTGTCCACGTAAATGGATCGTTCCGGCCCATAGCCGTGTCCCTCTGCCTGGCCGCTGTATTCGTTGAACTGATGCAGAAAGACGATGCGCGGGCGATGGCGCAGCGCCACGCGGAACGTGTCGATGAAAGTGGCGCCCCCGCGCCGGCCATGCGCCGACTCGTCCAACCAGCCCTGCGGCCCAAAGATGCCGATGGATGCGGTGACTGCCTCGGCCTTTCCGTTGCGATACGTCACCGGCGGTTCCAGCGTGCCATCCATCCACGACCAGTAGCCCAGCTCGTGGTGGTGTGTCACTTCATTCTGGGAAGACATCCAGCGCACGGTGAATTGCGAGTCATCGACCGGCGGTTGCGCAGCGCGGAAGGCATCCAGTTCTGCGGCGTTCAGCTCCAGCGTTTGTTTGAAGAAGGGCACGCGCAAGGCCGATTCAGAGGTGGCGCGTGGATCGCCGATGGCGGCTGTGTCGAGGACAACGATCAGCGGCTTGCCGTCGAAGTCCAGCCACAAGCCGGCGAAGCGCGGGTTGCGTACCCAGGTGTGGTAGATGCACGCCAGTTCTTCGTTGAGCGCCTGCATGGTGGTGGGCCGGCCATTGCTGAGGCCGGGGAACAACACAGCTTTCGGCACGGGTAGCCCTTCGTCGCGCATCTCGGCCATGACTTCCAGCGCGAGTTGTGTGGCGTGCAAGAGGGCGTTCACGTAGTCGGGGCGCTCATCCCAGTGCTGCTTGCCCCACAGGTGATTGGTCCAGTCGATCAACAGAAAATCCACGCCGATGTCCATCAGCCATAGCAGGTGCTGACGGGTCACATCCCGGTTGTATGAGTCATAGAAGCCGATCAGCGGCACAGCCTGCGCCGTCTCCCAACGCGGCGTGCCGCCGGTGAACCAGGGTTCCCATTGCATGCCGAACAGGGTTTCACCCGGCGCAGGCAGCGCAATGGCGCGCCGGCTTACTTCAACCGTGATGCTGTTGCTGAGGATCGCGCGGGCCGGCAACAGGTCAGGCATCCAGCGCCCGGCCAGCAACAGATCGCGCTGCTGCGCCAGGCCCATCCAGTGTGTGGTGTCAACAGGGAGCGCCAACACCTGAATGCGGGCCGCGCCGGGATTGGGCAGGGGCAGCAGGAAGGTCGCCCGGCCCTGGGCGTCGGGGCGTTCGTGCGCGCCCCAGCGCCGGCCATTCACAAAGGGCAGCAGCACCCATGCGCCGGGCGTCTCGACGTCCGAGACGCGCGCCGCGATGCGGACACTATGCCCCATGGCGATGCTCTGTTCATCGGCGGCGATCGTGATGGTGGTTGCGCGATCTGGCATGACTGTCGGCTCCTGTCGAGCGTATGGCTATGGCAGGGATACCTGGCACAAGACCGGCCAGTGGTCGCTGGGGTAGAGCGGCGGTTCGGCGTCCTCGATCAAGTCGCACGCCAACACCCGCCAATGTTGCCGGCCATCACGCGTGAGAATCCAGTCGATGCGATCCGATTCATGCGGTTTGGGTTGCCAGGCGCGGCCGAGAAAACCGTGATACGAGAAAGCCGGCTGCGTGTGTCCTGCTGCCGCAAAGGTGTCGGTGTAGCCCTCGGCTGTGAACAGGCGATGCGCCGGTGAGCCGGGAACGCAATTGAAATCGCCGGTCACCAGAACCGGCAGGCCGGCGGCGATCGTTTGCAGGCGGGCGACGATCAGCCGCGCGCCTTCCACGCGCGCCAGTTCGCTGATGTGGTCGAGGTGCGTGTTGAGATGGATGAAGTGGAAGCCGGTCACGATGTCTTCAAACTGCGCCCAGGTCGCCGAACGGATGCAGGCGGTGTCCCACGACCCGGAGTGCTGTTCGGGGGTCTCGCTCAACCAGAAGCCGCCGGATTCGATGAGGTTGAGACGGCCGGGATTCCACGCGATGGCCGGGTACTGGTAGTGGGCAGGGTCGTTGTTGTAGGCCGGCCCGCTGAGCCAGTGATAACCGGCCAGTTGCTGTTGATAGACGTCGAGGTTGCCCTGATGCGCTTCCTGAAAGCCGATCAGGTCCGGCGCGTGACGGCGGATGACGCGCACGTTGAGCGCGGCGCGATTGGGCCAGCAGTTGACGCCGTCGTCGAAGCGCGCGCCGCGAACGTTAAAAGACATGACGCGCAGCGGCCGCGCCTGGCCGGCGCTGCTCTGCTCAATTGTTGAACCATCCATAGATCACCGGATCGTCGTGGGTTTTCTCGAAGCCGGCCTTGAGCGCGGTGGCGATGGACGCCTGGTTGTTGGCCCAGCAGTCCCAGCCGATACGTGTGACGCCGCGCGCCAGAGCCGTCTCCACAAACGCGGAGGCCATGACGGTGGCCAGCCCGCGCCGGCGCCAGGGTTCGCGGGTTTCGATGCCGATCTCGCATGCGCCGGGGATGTTGTATTCGGACAGGCACCAGCCGGCCAGCGCGTCGTCGCGCGTCAGGCACACGCCGAAACTCTGAGCGAGGAATGCGTCCACCGAGGGGCGCTCGGAGCACATTTCTGCGCGCAGGTCGTCGAGGCCGGCCAGGGATGGCCGGCTCAGCAGCGCGGCGTCGACAGGCTGCAGCGCGAATCCGGGTGGCAGGCCGGAGCGCCAGTCCCGGCGCAATGCGCGGAAGGTGTAGTAGTGGCGCCGGCCGAGCGCGCAACGCCGATCAGCCAATGCCTCGCGCACCGGCTCGGCCCAGTCTGCCGGCGCGAGCCAGAGCGTGAACATGTCCTGGCCGGCGGCCTGGGCCTGTGGGCGGAGCGTGTTGTGAAACAGCGTGTGGATCTGCTGGAGCGGGGGCGCGCTGCCGGGCGGGCCGGCCAGATAAAGGCGGTGCCGTGCGTGCAGCAGGGCGATGCCATGATGGCCGGGGGCGTCGGCATATACGGCGGCGGGGATGAGGCCGGCCAGCGCAGCCGGGACGGCCAGGTGGTCTTGCAGCGGCTCAAACAACGGGGCGACGGTGTGATACTGATCGGGTGTGAGTTGAATCATGGGTTGTGCGGTGCGCTGGGCTGATGTTCTGCCTGACAACCATTGTACAGAATTGTGGGGGGTTGGGGCGCCGGTGAGTGCATTACTTTGCCACTGCATGCAGCCTCGGCAGCGTTGCCCGGTGACTGGATGCACAGGATACCCTCCGGCAGGTTGTGAACCTGCGAGAGGGCGGCCGGCGGCACATGCGGGCGCAATTTTAAGGTGCGGCGCTTGACATGGGGCCACCCGGCTGATACGCTCTCAGGCGTCTCATCGTCACACAGGAGGAGCATTGCCATCATGAACCTGAATCTGCGTGCGCGCCTCGTTGCCGCCGACCTGTCTTGTTCGCTGGCCCTGTCGTCGTTTGTGCCCGTGCC
>DAOUDB010000280.1:0-18847 GCA_034431495.1 Thermoflexales bacterium | reverse complement strand
TGCCTGGACTGGAAAGGTGGAGACGCCCTGGCGGGTATCGCGCACCGACAGCAGCGCCATTTGCAGGCCGTCGATGAGAATCTCCACGCGGACGATGTTCTCGCCCGTCACCGTGCCCTGGATGGGCAGCTCAACGCCAACCGGCACGACGGCGTTCATGGCCGGCGAGGTGATGGTCACCACGGTGGGTTGCGCCGCGCCGGCGCAAGCCGACAAGATCATCAGTGCAGCAATCCATGCCCCGATTGATCTGACGCGCGCCAGTTGCAAGCATGATGCCATCCATCGCTGTTGACCCATCTTGCACCCTCCTTAACCGCTCCCGATGATTATAGGGTTGAAAAGCAGCCGATTCCCTAGCGAATGCACAGTTTCTTCTGCCCCCATTGCACCACCCGGCCATCGGTCAGGCGCACAGTGAAATAGACCCAGAAGGTGCCGCCATAAGGGAAGTCAAGCACATTGAAGTTGTACGTGCCGGCAGCCGGCACAACTTGATCGACCTCGCGCTGGGCCGGGCGGGCAAAGTCACAGGCGTTGTTGCTTTGAGTGAAGTGGATGCGCACCTCGGCGATATTCGGCCCGAACATGGCCCAGGAGATCGAGAGTGGAATGTCTTTGCCGTTGTCATATACGTTCCAGTCGCCTTGTGGATCACCCCATACAGGATCCTGCGTGGCGCAGAAGGGATAGTCGGGATTCGACCCGCGCCAATAGGGTGACGACTCATCGCACACTGGGCCGGCCGGGGCGGACGTCGCTTCTGCGACGGGCGTAGCCGGCGCAGCGGTGGCCGGCGCGCTGGTTGGGGCCGGTGGGGCCTGCGCCACAGTCACACTTTGCGCTGCGGCATTGGCCTGAACCAGTTCGCCAAATACCCAGCCATTTCCATTCTGAAAGGCGATTTGCCACCACACGCCATCGGCGCTCTTGCCTTTCACCGCAGCCGTCTGCCCATTCTGCAACTGGCCGACAGCCGGGTAATTTGTGCCCGGCCCCTCCCGCACATTGACGATTTCAGCCGTCACAGTAAGCATGGGTGTTTCGAGCACGCTGTCCGGCGGAGCTGTCGCTGTCTCGGTGATTGTGGATGTATCCGGCTGAGCCGCCGCGTCTGGTGTCGCAGTCGGAGGCGGCAGCGTTTCGGTTGGCTGAGGGGGCGGTTCTGGCGTCGGGGGCGGAACTGTGGCCGTCGGCGCGGCAGGGTTCACGGTAAACACCACCGCGTCCGATTTGGCAATCAGCGCATCCTCCGGGCCGTAGACGTTGAACTGGATGAAGTGAGCGCCGGCTGTGGTCGGTGTCCATTCCAGCACAATGGGCAACTGGGCCGCATTCCTGGCCTCCTCGCCCACCGGCACGTTGGCAAGCGGCAAGCCATCCAGCACCACTTCGATGCGGGTGATGTTTGCGCCAGGCAGGTTGTCGCCGGTGACCGTGCCCTGGATGGTCATCGGCATGTTGGCATCGACCGTGGCGTTGGCAATCGGTGATGTGATGACAACCGATGGCGGCTGCGCCGCCCCGCCACACCCGGCCAGGCCAGCCAACGTCAGGGCCAGCGCAACAACAAGCGTCAACACTCTGGCCGGGAATGCGGCATTCAAGCGTTCGCGGTTCATAATCCTCCACATGCATAGCATCCATCCAAGCCCCATCATGCCGGGCCCGGCTGAAGGCCGTAATCACGGAAAAGCATTCTAACCCAGCGACGCGCGATTCTCGGCTCAGGCTGTATAGTTGGCACCTCATCCTCGCGCATAGAAGGCAGCGCAATGTCAAAGATGGATCGAAAACAAGTGCGCCTGGACAAGCGCCAGCACAAATGGCTGAAGCGCGCCGCCAAGGCACGCGGCGTGCCGCAGGCAGAGGTTATCCGCGAAGCGATTGACTTCTATATCGCAGCCCAGACAGAGAGCAAGGCCAGAGCCAAACAGAAGCGCGCCAGGAAATCCGGCATCACAGCGCCGGCGCGCCGGCCAGCACAGCGCGCGCCGGCAGCGCCCACCGAAAGCCAATCGAAATGGCGCGGCGATGACCCGCACGAAGAACGACTCAGGCAGATCGAACGCCTGACGCGCTGACCGCCCTTTTTCGCAATTCGACTACATCGCCAGAAACTCTTCGACGGATTCCTCCATCGAGATAACGCCGGCCAACACAGGCGCCTCGAAACGTTGCGCCCACTGGTAGAGTTGCGAGTGACCCGTGCGCAACTCGATGCGCATCAGCCGGGCCAGTGGGCCGCCCTGCTCCAGAAAACCGGTTTCCTCATAGTCCTGATCGGCGCGCTCCAAATCGTAGGAAAGGCGGACGATGTCAGCTGACCACTCGCCACCACGCCAGGTGAGTTGCGCATAAGAGGCGCGCGTGTCTCCGTCGAATGGCATGCCTACCGATCCGGCATTCACTGCAAGCACACCCTTGACCCGGCGCACAAAGGGCATGTGAGTGTGGCCGACGCAGAACAGCGATGGCAGGCGATCGTCCTGTCGCGGCGCACCGGTCTGCAGGAGCACTTCGGCATCTGGAGTGCGCCGGTAGATGCCATCGCGGGTGCCGCGCATCGAGGCATGTGTGAAGCGCGCCTCGCTGCCGTCGGGCGAATCGAGGCTGATGCTGAAAGGCAGAGCGGCAAGCGGCAGGACGTTGCAGCCAAGCTGGCGAAACGTGAAGTAAGAGGCGCGACGAATCTCGAATGCCGGCCCGCTGCGCGGCGTGTCGGGGTCGGAATGACGAATCACATACTCCTCATGGTTGCCCAGCAAGACGCGCCAGCCGGCGGTGATGGCCTTGTTTTGCACAAAGCTCAGGCACTCCGCCGAGCGCGGGCCGCGATTGACCAGATCGCCAGCGACGATGACGTGATCGGCGCGCCATGCCTCCAGATCATGCGTCACAGCCTCCAGGGCCGGGAGATTGGCGTGAATGTCAGAGATGACCGCAATTTTCATGGATTGATTCCAGAGGCCCATCATAACCGGCCTGTCTCAGAACAGCTTTCAGTTTAGAATGACACGCGGATATGAGCCACGAGCAGATTGCGGTCACTGTCGATATCGTCATTTTCGCGCTGCGGGCCAATGACTTGCAAGTACTGCTGGTCAAGCGCAAGTACCCACCCTATCAGGGTTTGTGGGCCATTCCCGGCGGCTATGTGCAGCCCGACGAATCCCTCGAAGGCGCCGCCGCCCGCGAGTTGCGTGAGGAAACCGGGATTGGTGTGGACGATCTGGAAGGGGGCGCAACACGAGCCGGCGCCACGGTGCCCTACATCGAACAGCTTTACACCTTCGGCGACCCCGGCCGCGACCCGCGCGGCCGCGTGATCACGGTGGCTTACTTTGCGCTGGTGCCGGCCCCGCTGGCGATCCAGGCCGGCAGTGACGCCAGCGACGCCCAGTGGAAGCCAGTGCGCAAGTTGCCCCAAATGGCCTTCGACCATGCACGAATTGTCCAGTATGCACTGAAAAGGCTGCGCTACAAACTGGAATACAGCGCCGTCGGCTTTCAGCTTCTGCCGCCTGCGTTCACCCTCAGCGAGCTTCAGCGCGCCTACGAAACCATTCTGGGCGAAACACTCGACAAGCGCAATTTCCGCCGGCGCATCCTGCAGGCCCAGGTCATCGAAGAGACCGGCCAATACCAGATCGGCGAAGGACGCCCGGCCATGCTCTATCGCTTCCGCGAAGACGCAGTCGCCGAAGTCAAGGCGCGCCGGCTGTTTCCCTGACCCAATACGCACCACGCAATACGCACTACGCTCTCACCGCAACCAGCACACCGTCAACTGCGCATCGTCCACAAACAAACTGGACGGCAGACTGCCATCTGTGTTCGCCTTGAACGACACCCACACGCGCCGGCCAGCGTAGCGCGTGGCATCGGGCACGCTCAGCGTGTGCTGAACCCAGGTGTTGCGGCCGGCGCTGGTGTTGTCGATCTGCTGCGGCGACACAATCTCGACGCCCTCTTCTGTCTCCAGGCCAACCAGGAAACGGTCGTACACCGTCGTGGTGCTGGTCTCGGTCGTGCTCAGGTTGCGCCAGTAGGTCAACGTGAGGCTGAGCACTGCTGGCGGCAGTTGCACTGTCTGAAGCAATTCATTCCAGTAATAGTTGAGCGAGGGAGATCCGATCCGACCGCTACGCGCACCGGCGCGCGGGCGCGTGGTGAAGATAAATGCATCGTTGTAGATCGCGCTGGACGTGTTCGCAATGCCCACCCAGGGACGCCCCGGCAACGCGCGCTCGAAGTCGCCATTGACCAGCAGGTTAGCGCATTCCGTCGAAGCCACAATCAATTCCTTCTGCTCATCGACCTGCTGCACGATCGGCAGATAAACTGCGTAGGCGTCTGTTTGCGCCGGCGCAGCGGTCACCTGTTCCAGCGTTGCTGCCTCTGTGGCCTGTGGGGTGCTCGTGACAGGCGAGCAGTCGCGCATCAGCGACACATCGTCGATGAAGAAACTGCTGGCGTTGTCGCCATCGTTGTTGCCGGTGAAGCTCAGCCGCGCCGTGGCGCCGGCATAGGCAGACACATCGAACACAAGTGTCTCTTTCACCCACACGTTGCGCACCGCTGCGCTGGTCAAGATCCATGGCGCCACAATATCTGCGCCGGCCGACGTGGTAAGGCGCACCACCAGCGTGTCGTCGCCATTGCCCGCCGGCTCGTAACTGCGCGCCTGACGCCAGAAGCTGAGCGTCAATTGCGTGGCGCCGGGCGGGATAGTGATAGTCTGCGCCAGCGTGTCCACGTAATTCACAACATTGCCCAGCCACCCGCCCCACACGCCAGTGTGCGGCCGGCTCTTGTAAATCAGCGGGTCATTGCGGCCCTGCGAGTTGGTCGCCACCCAGGGCGTGCCCGGTAGTCCGTTCTCGAAGCCACCGTTGACGATCAACTCCGTTGGCTGGCAGCCAGGCGGCGGCTCGCCCAGCCGCGCACCAATGAACTCGGTGGGATTCACATAGCCGGCGGCCGGATAGGGATAGTCATCGGGATGGATGCGATAGGTGTAGCCACGCCCCGGATACGCATACGTGCAACCAGGATAGTTGTAGCCGTAGGCGTTCGTGCCGGGCACATAGATATTCGTGCCATCGAGGAACCAGCGCATCTCGAAGTGCAGGTGCGAGTCATAGCTGGGGTGCTGGCTGGCCGTGCGCCCCGTGTAGCCCTGCGATAACACCGTCGCAATTTGCTGCCCGCGCGACACCATCTGCCCCTCGACCACCTTAACGTTCGTCACATGGCCGTACATCGAGTAGATGTTGCGCCCGTCGGGCAGGCGGTGACGAATCATGACGACGTTGCCGGGATAGCTGATGCCGGGGTTGTGTTTGGCCACCACGCCATCGGCCACGGCATACACCGGCGCGCCGGCCGTGTTTGCGCCATCCAGCCGATACCAGTCTTCTCCGGTGTGCAACATGCGCGACCAATCCACGCCATAGCACTTGATACGCCATTGATCGAGGTTGCGAATGGCATAGCCCAGCCATTCCATGTGGGTGTCGCTGATGACGATGCCGGTTGGGATGCCATACACTACGCCGGCCGCCGAGCGCATGGGATAGGTGAACACTGTGGCAACCGGCGGCTCAGCCTGCGCACTCGACGGCCGGGCAATGGCCGGCCTGGGCTTGAGCGGTTGCGGCAGCACGCGAAACGAGGCCACCAGCCGGTTGAAGATGGCCTCGGTCTGCGGGGTCGGTTCCACCGGCCCCCCGATGCCGCCGCCGTACAGGTTGATGCGATACACCACGCCGTCGCCGGCCACAAGCACCGTGTATTTGTCGCCGTCGCCCAGCGCCCAGTCGCGCTCCAGGCGGATGGCCTCGCGGCCCTTGACAGACATCGCTGCCGGGGGCGCGGCTTGCGGGCCGGCTGCTGCGCGCGCAGACGCGAAGGCAGCCACACCGACACCATCAGGATTGTCCAGCGCCATAATCGACACGCCCTGATAGTCCGGCGTATCGGCCACTGCGGACAAAGTCCGCGGAAACTGGGCATAGACGATGGTGAAACGTTGCGAAGCGTCCTCGCTCTCGGTGATGAGCGTTCCATTGGGATAGTCGAACGCATAGGCCGCGTCGGGGCTGGTGTACGTGCGCCAGCCGCCATCGGATTGCGCGCCCACGTGGGCCGACACCATCACAATCGCCAGCGCCAAGCCGGCCAACACACTCGCACCAGACGCCATCGCGCCAAGAAACCGCCTTTCGCCTGCCATCGCGCCACCTCCATATTGCCCCCTCACGTGCCATTATCCTGCGCCGGCCGGCTCTACCCTGACCACATCGATCTGCGCAGTCACCCGGCCACGATACACTCGCCGATGCAACGTGAACCACACATCGCACAGCGCGCCGGTCGCTGGACGGGCGATCGATTCTGACTGAGCGCGCCGCCACCACAACGCCCGCGCAACGTTGCCGGCATCGTCGGCAAGATGGAGCGCCAGATGCCCGCTGTCTTTGCCCACCGGCTCCACGCGCGCCACCCGCACCTGCTCGCTCTTGAGCACCGGACGGGGGTTGCCACATCCAAACGGCGCGAGTTGCTCGAGCTGCTCGCACATCGCCAGATCGACCTCGCGCCAGGCTACCACAGCATCGGGGTCATCCGGGCTGTCGGGGTCTTCAGCCGGCGCAAGGCGGGTCGCATACGCATTGACGCCGTCGCGAAATGCGTCCACACACTCGCCGCGTATGGCAAAGCCGGCCGCCTGAGGATGGCCCCCGCAGATTACGACCAGCTCGCCCTGGGCCTGGATCGCCGCATGAATGTCAAAACCGTTGGCGCTGCGCGCCGACCCGCGCCCGATCTCGCCGGGTCGCGCTGAGATCAGAATGGCCGGCCGGTTGTGCCGATTGCTGACCGTAGCTGCCACGACCCCGATGATGCTCGGATCCCAGTCAGGCGATGCCAGCACGATGACGGGCCGGTTGGCCAGATTCGGATCATGGGCGATCTGTTCGAAAGCGCTTTGCTCCACCTGGCGCTGCAACGCCTTGCGTTGCTCGTTCAGCGCCTCGATTCGGTCTGCCAGTTCCTGCGCGCGCGCCGGGTCGCTGGTGGTCAACAGTTCCACGCATATCTCGGCCTGCGCCAGCCGCCCGGCAGCATTGAGCCGCGGGCCGAGTTGATAGCCGATATCCTCGGCTTCGAGGTTGGCCGGCTCGATGCCTGCGGCGCGCAACAACGCGCGCACACCGGGTCGCGGGTCGGCGCGCAACCGGCGCAAGCCAATCTGCAACAGATAGCGGGTGTCGGCGCGCAGGCAGGCCACGTCGGCTACAATCCCCAGCGCCACCAGGTCAAGCAGACTGCGCGGGTCGTAAGAATTCGGTCCCCGCCACGCTGCCGACAATCCCTCGATGAGTTTGTAGGCCACGCCAACGCCCGGCAGATCGGCCAACGCATGGCCCGGCGGCAGGCGCTTCGGATTGACCACAGCCACGGCATCGGGGAACCTGAAGGCCGGCTCGTCTGCGGAGTCGTCCTCCAGCCGGGCGAAGTCGTGATGATCGGTGACGATGACATCCAAACCAAGGCGCCGCGCCAGCGCGATTTCGTCGAAGTCCGAGACACCGCAATCGCAGGTCAACAACACCCGCGCGCCCGCTTCGGCTGCGCGCGTGATGCCGGCCTGGTTGAGGCCGCGCCGGCCACAGGCCCGGTCGGGGATGGTGTAGTGCACATCCGCCCCAAGCGCGCGCAGCCCCAGCACGAGCACGCTGGCGGCTGTCTGTCCATCGGCATCGAAGTCGCCCCACACATGCACGCGCTCGCCTCGCGCGATGGCGTAGCGCAGCCGTGCAACGGCCTCGGCCATGCCGGGCAGGGCACAGGCCGGCGCAGGGGTATAGGCGCCGGGATCGAGGAAACCACGGGCCGCTTGCGGGGTACTGTAACCGCGACGCCCCAGGATGCGCGCCAGTAGCGATTGAGTCATCGGGTCATTGGGTCATTGCGTCATTGGGTCATTGAGCCATTGAGTCAATCCCTCAATTCCTCAATGGCCCGATCACGCAATCACACAATCACACAATCACACAATCCCTGAATCACTCAATCACCAACAACACCTGGTTCTGTTCGACAGCCTGGCGCGGTTCCACTTTGACTGCGGCCACTTTGCCGTCGCGGGGCGCTTTCAGTTCATTCTCCATCTTCATCGACTCAAGCACTGCCACAACCTGGCCTTTCTTGACCGTATCACCCGGCTGCACCGGCAACGAGACGATCAGCCCGGGCATGGGTGACTTCAGGGCTAACTCGCCAGATGCGGCTGTGAATGCGCCAGCGGCTTCGGCGAGTCGCTTGGCTCGCTCGTCCACCACGCGCACCTGATAGAGCGTGCCGTCGATCAACACACGATATCCGTCCTCGCTCTCTTCGACCAGCGCTTCGAACGACTCATCACGAACCAGGAGCGAGTACAGACCCTCCTGGCCGATGGCGCGCATGTCAAGCGATCTGACCTCGCCGTCAATGACCACTTCGCCTTCGCGATCGATGTCAATGGTGTATGCGCGGTCGCCGACGACTGTGATATATCTCATAGCTGGCGGTATTATAGGCACAGCCGGTGGCGCCCATGCTCAAAGTATTGATCGCATCCAACAATGCGCACAAGCACCAGGAGTTGCGCGAGATTTTCGCGTTGTACGCCTCACCCGTCGAATTCATTGCGCCGCGCGACATCGGCCTCGACCTGGAGCCGGCCGAGACCGCCGACACCTACGTAGGTAATGCGCAACTCAAGGCGCGCGCCTTCGCTCAGGCTGTGGCAACTCGCAACACCGGCCTGTGGGTGATGGCCGACGACTCCGGCCTGGAAGTGGACGCTCTGGCTGGCCGGCCCGGCATCCACTCATCGCGTTACCACCAGCAAGCACCCAACGGTGACGGCTGTCAGGCGCTGCTGAAGGAGATGGCCGGCGTGCCAGAAGAGCAACGGACAGCGCGATTCCGGGCTGTCATCGCGCTCATCGCGCCCGACGGCAACGAATACGTGTTCGAGGGCGTGTGCGAAGGGCACATCGGCCACGAGAAACTCGGCGCCAATGGCTTTGGGTTCGACCCGGTGTTTGTGACGGACGACGGGCGCACGATGGCCGAGTTGCCGGCGGAGGCCAAGCACCGCATCAGCCATCGCGGCGTTGCCGCGCGGCAAGCAGCCGAGTTTTTGCGAGGAATGGCAACTACTCAGTCGGGCAACTGAAACCGCGGCAACAGAAAGCGAAGCCTGCCTCCGCAGGCTGAGACCGAGTCGACGCAGACCGACTTCGCCTCAAGCAGGCGCGGTTTCCAGCCGCTGCGCCTCTCGTACAAAACTTACAGGTGCACCCCCAGTGCCCAAGCCTATAATCCCGCTATGACACAAAAGACGCCCAAAACGCGCACGAAGGGGAACGTGAGCATCCAGATCGGCCAGGCCGATAACGCTCAGATTGCCGCCGGCTATGAGCGCGTGAATGCGGCGTTCGGCCCAAAGCTCGACGTGAACCTGGGCGGCCGCGCGCGCAAACGCAAAGCGCCGGCGGGGGACGCGCAGAAGCCCGGCCCTACCCCCGATCAGACTGCCGCGTTCGATTCGTTGCGCAGCCAGTTCAACCTTGAGGAACTGGAGACGATTTGCTGGGAATTGGGGATCACGTTCGACGACCTGCCGGCGCGCACGCTGACCGGCAAGGCCCGCCAACTGGTCGAGCGCGCCGTGGCCCTGAACGCGCTCGACAAGCTGATCGACATTGTGCGTCGCGAGCGTCCACAGACAGAGTAGGCAGACCCTAGCGCAGCGCCACCACCACTTCCACCTGAGCAAATACCTCGATTTGCCCCAGGCTGAACTCACCTTCTTCAGGAATGGGCAACTCGGGCGTAGCCGCTTGATAGACGTTCTGGGTCACATTGGCGTAGCCGCCCATGTCGCGTCCCCGGCTATACCAGCCCCACCAGCCATAGTAGCGCCATGACTGGCCCGCCGGTGTGGTGTCATGAATAGCCTGCACTTCACCAATGGCGACGCCGGCCGCTGCGGCCATATCGCCGGCTTTCTCCATCGCAGCCTTCACCGCGGCCACTCGCGCCTGATCGCGCAGTTCGCGCAGCCGTGTGGTGCTGAAGGTCACGTCATCGATAGACGTGGCGCCAGCTTCCAGCGCCGCCGTCAACGTCTCGCTGAGTTTGGCCGGCTGCGACAACGTCACCAGGATGGTGTTGTTGGCCCAATAGCCCACGATCTTGCGAGCGCGGCTGGTATATTCATAATCGGGCCGGATGGCATAGGTGTCTGTGGCGATGTCTTTGGGCGGGATACCGGCAACTCGCAGCGCCTTCAGCACGGCCGCCACCACGCGCGCGTTCTCGGCCTGAGTTGCGCGCGGCGTGCTGGCAAATGTTTCCACGCCCAGCCGGACGGTAATGCGATCCGGCTGTACACGCACTACGGCGCTGCCACCGGTGTGGATGGTTCGGAGGGGCGCAGGCGCTGTCTGCGCGGCCGATTCAGCCGGCGCAACGCGCGGCGCAGCCAGCACCAACAGGGCCGCTCCCGCAACGATGCCGACAACAAGCCCCAATCGATTCGTGTTCACAGTGAGCCTCCTGAGCAGGAATTTCGCCCACCGTAACGCGCCCATGTGTCAGCCATGTGTCACGGGGCGCGCTTTGGCCCGACACCCTGCCGAGGAGCGGCGCTATTGCCGGCGCTGACGCGGGGCCGGCGCTGACCGCCACGGCACTGTGAACCAGACCGTTGTCCCTTCACCCGGCGCGCTGTCGATGCCGATCTGTCCGCCGTGCGCTTCGACCAGCGTTTGCGCGATGGACAATCCCAGGCCGGCGCTGGTGTCGGACTGCCGCGCCCGCGAACGGTCGCCGCGATAGAACCGCTCGAACACGCGCGCCTGTTCCTCCGGCGCGATGCCGCAACCCCGATCGCGCACCGCCACCCGCGCGCTGCCACTCTGCGCCGATGTGGCAGACACGCACACCGTCACTGCCTGGCCGGGCGGCGAAAACCGGATGGCGTTATCCAGCAGATTGAGCAGAACCTGGCGAATGCGGTCGGGATCGGCTTCCACAACGACCGGCGCGTCATCCGCTTCAACCACCAGCGCAACACCCGCCCCGGCCGCGCGCGCCGCAAGCGGTACGACGCACGACTGGGCCCGCGCGGCCAGATCGACCGGCTGGACGCGCAGGGTCAGCGCGCCCGAATCGGCCCGTGACAGGATGAGGAGATCGTTCACCAGCCGGATCAGCCGATCGGTCTCGCGCTCGACCGACAGCAAGAATGCGTCGCGCACCGCAATGTCATCGACCGCCCCATCGCGCAACGTTTCGACCAGCCCCTTGATTGCGGTCAGGGGCGTGCGCAGTTCGTGGCTGACGTTGCTCACCAGATCGGCGCGGGCCTGCAACAGCCGGCGCAGATCGGCGCTCATCGCGCGAAATGCGCTCGCCAGTTCCCCCAGCTCGCCGCGCGCGCTCACGGCGAGAGGGTAATCGAAATTGCCGCCGGCCAGCGCATTGGCTGCGGCGGTCAGGTGACGCACCGGCCGGGCGATGCCGCGCGCCAGCACGACGCCCGCCACTACAGCCAGCGCCAGCCCCGCCAGCGCCGATATCAGCAGCCGGAGTCGCAGGTCAGCCAGCACAGCATTCACATCACGCAGCGGCTGGTTCAACAACACCACGCCGGCAAGGCGATCGCCGGCCTTGACCGGCGCCGCCGCCAGCGTCTCATCGCCCGCGATGCTGGCATATTCCTCGTCGCGCAAAGCGGCTGCAATCGGCGCAAGGCTGCTCAAGTCGCGCCCCATGTCCACGCCGGCGCTATCGACCAGCACCACGCCGCGCGCGTCGAGAATGCGCGCGCGAATGTCCACGCCCACGCTCACCAGCGGGCTGCCCCCGGGTGACAGCGACACGTTGCTGCCGGCTGCCTGCTGGCTCTGCACGACATTCGACGCAGCCGGCAGTTGCGATTGCGTCACGCCCGCGCCGGGCAGGGCGGCAGGGCCGTTGGAGCCGGCCAGCGACTGGGCCAGCGACTGAGCCAGCGACTGGGCCGTTATCCGCGCCATTACCAGCAGACTCTGTTGCGCTGCCTGCCCAAAGTAGTTCTGCACGAGCGACAGCATCACCAGCACCAACAGCCCCATCGCCAGTCCGGCGACCAGCAGTTGGCTAAGCACCAGCCGGGACGTCAAACGAGTGAACATGCGTCGAGCCAGTTTGGCTGCCGGCAATGGTTAGCCGGCCCATGCGCCAGTCATGTGTCAGCGGGCAAACAATGCCATGACACATAGCGCCGCCGGACAGGTCAGGCGCCGGCGCAGGCTGTTTCGCTCAGCTTGTAGCCCACATCGCGCACCGTGACGATCAGTTCAACTGCCGGCGCAACCTCGCGCAGCGTAGCCCGCAGACGTTTGATGGTTGTGTCCACAACGCGCGTGTCGCCAAAGTAGTCGTAGCCCCACACGCGCTGGAGCAGTTGCTCGCGCGTGAACACCTGGCCGGGGCGATCGGCCAGCGTCCGCAGCACCTCGAACTGAATGGCGGTCAGATCGAACGGTGCGCCGGCCCAGCGCGCCTCGTGCCGGCCCACATCGAGCCGGAGCGCGCCGGCCCGGATGATCGACTCTGGCGCGGGGGAGGCTGCCGGCTGCGCACGCGCCCGGCGCAGCACCGACTTGACCCGGGCCATCAACTCGCGCACGCTGAACGGCTTGACCACATAGTCATCGGCGCCCAGCTCCAGACCCAGCACGCGATCGATCTCCTCGTCGCGCGCGGTGAGCATGATGATGGGTAGATCGGCAGTCTTGCGGATCTCGCGGCACACATCCAGCCCGTCGCGGTGGGGCAGCATCAGATCGAGAATGATCAGGTCGGGCGCGTGGTCGCGCGCCATGCGCAGCGCCTGTTCGCCATCCCGGGCGATGATCGGCTCGTAGCCGGCCCGGCTCAGGTTGTAGGCCAGCAAATCGACGATAGCCTGTTCGTCGTCGACGACCAGAATCCTGCTCATGCGGCGGCGAGCAACTCCAGCAGGCCGTTGGGGTACAGCGGGGGCCGGCCGGGGCCAAAGTCGCTCAAGGGTTTCCACAGCGCCTTGACGATCTGGGCGCCGGTCGGGTCGTCATCGACATCCATACATTCGCGCGCGTACATCGACCGGTCGACAAACTCGGCATCGAACAGAAAAACGACCTCGTGGCCGGTATGGCCATCGACTGTGAAGATGTTCTCCAACACCCCCAGCAAACGCGGCTTGGCGATCTCTGCGCCAAGCTCCTCGCGCATCTCGCGGATCAGCGCGTCTTGGGCCAACTCGCCGAACTCGATGCCGCCGCCGAGAGGCCGGTAGAAGACATCGTCGCCGGCGCGCCGATGGCCTTCGAACACCAGAATGCGGCCATTGTGACGGAAGACACATAGCGCAAGCGGGCGAATTCGTTCAGGATTCATGATGAGACCAACTCTCGGCGGCGATAGTCCGTTCGTGGGTGCGAGCGCACCGGCCGGCCCTTGGCGCGGTCACAGCGTGCGCGTGCAGAACTCGGTGCCGCCGGCGCGGGTGAACATGCCGCCGCGGGCGCGAATCGGGCCGCTCCACATGCGGCTCCAGATCTGGCGCGCGTGCCACTGCTGCAAGGTGCGATTGCCCACGCCCATGAACGCATACGGCGTGCCGCGCGCCAGCCAGTCGTTGGGCACGGTGAAGCGCGACCATTTGGCGTTGCAGGCGTGTGAGTAACGCAACTCGACCCGCGCGCCGCGCTCGACCACAGAAGCGAGGGTGATCGCATCGCGGTTGCAGCCCATGGCCTGCGGGTCTTTGCCACGACAGCCGGCGCCCCAGCATCCCACCCGGGCCTGCGCCGGAGATGGCGCGGCCAGAAACGCCGCGACGCCGATGCACACGGCGAACAACAGCATGACGTTGAGCGATTCTGCGTTTTTCACATGAACCTCCTGGTACGATTCAAACCGGTCGGCATCTCAATTATGCGCCAGCCGCATGGACGCATGTCTCCGCGCCGGCATCACATGCGCCCCATTCTCGCGGCGATAAGCGTTAGAAAGACGCGCCTAGCCCTGCTGCAAGGCCCACAACTGGCGCGTCAACTGGGCATGGCCGATGTGCTGACTGAGATGGTCAATCGCATGCACAATCGCATGCCGCGCCGTGAAGATGCGCTCTGGCCGTTTGGGGTGCGGGCGCTCGGCATCCAGGTCAGCCGGCGTGAAGCCGTTCAGCATGGCGTGTGCCAGTTCGCGTGTGCGCTGGGCGCGCTCGCGCAGGTTGGCCGGGTCGTGGTTGGCCGGCGTGAATTCATCACGCCCCTGGTCGCCTTCCACCGCGCTGAACTCGCGTTTGCCGGCGCAGTACTCGGCCAGCCGCAACAAGTACACAGTCGAAGACAGCCCATGCGCGATCAACCACCCCAGTTGGCCGCTGGGGCCTTTCCACGGGCTGGACTCGAACGGCCTCCACAACAACGCTTCGGGCGTCAAGCCATCCAGCACTTCGTCCATCTGCGCGTATAGTTCGTCGAGCACTCTGCGATAGGTGTCCAGTTCAGTTGCCATGCCTGCATGATAGCCGGTGTGGGGCGGACACGGCGGATCGGGTCAGTGGCCGAGCGCCGACAGGATGGTGTCTTTGGTGAGCAGATCTGCTTCGGCGCTCGTCTCGAGGAAGGGCCGCACATCATCTGCCACACGCTCCCAGTCCAGATCGAGCGCGCGCCGGCGAACTGTCGCGCGCCAATTGGTGAGGGACAGGCGCGGCCCCGGCCAGCCGGTTTGCTCGAGGGCATTATTGAGCATGACGAGATTGGGCGGCGGCCAGGCCGGGTCACTCAGATACCACAAGAGGTCATACCAGTCGCGCCCTTTGGCATACGGGCGCGAGAGAATCGCGTGCAACTTGCCGGCCAGCAGCGAGGCGCGGTCGTGATGCTGAAGCCGCAGTATCACATGCCGACGCACCACCGTTGTCGCCAGCGCCGCCCCGGCCGGCGGTCTGGTGTCCACTTCGATCTTGACCGAGAACGTTTCGTCTCGCAACGGCGACAGGCCAAGCTCATGCAACAGACCGCGAAACTGAACGAACGCGCTGTGAGCCACCTTGCGGTCATTCACCTTCAACTCGACGGTGTAACCTTCAGCGGAAAGCGTCGAGCGCGCCCGTTCGAGATAAGCGCGGAAGTCATACTGTTCGGGCGCGCGTTCCAGGGCAAAATCCAGGTCTTCTGAAAAGCGCGGCGCGCCGTGCAGAAACCGCAGTGCCGTGCCGCCGTGAAAGGCCAGCGGGATCATCGCGCCGGCGCGCTGCAAAGCGGCCAGGATGCGCGCCTGAAGATATTCACGCGCCAGATTGCGGCCGCGCAGCGGGTGCTGGCCGCGCATCTGCTCCGCCAGATGTTCTTTCATAGCGACTCATGGGCGAACGCCCCGGCCTGAATCATCTCGGCAATGAGGGTCGCGGCGCGTTTGAGCCGGGGTTGGCCGGCCCGCTGGACCATCTGCCGCAACACAGGCAGATCGAATCGTTCGATGTGTTGCAGCCGCAGCTCGGTCAGATAGTCCTGCGAGTCGGCGCCAGGTGTGAGGTGGATTAGGTCGAGCAATGCTTTCTCCGGGCGCGCGACAAATGCCGACTGGCCCTGGCCCAGCGCCACGAGCTGATAGCCGAACATCAGGTCGCGCTTGAGCACGTGGAACTCGAAACTGCCGGCGGGGGTGTCCCAGCGCCGACGACGATGGACGGACACACTGACCGTCAACGGGGCGGACTCTGGGATCAGGCCATAGTGAGCCAGCGCAGACTGGCAACTGACATAGGAGCCGGTCAACAGTCGATTGGCGATTACAAACGGATGCGGCGCGACTTTCTGGTACGGCTGCGCAAGCGCGTACAGCCCGCGCCTGAACTGCCACAACCGCCCGGCCCTGACCCAGCGCGACAACTGGCGACGCGCGTCGCCGGGGTCAACCGCGCCGGCCAGCAATAAGCCGGTCTCGAAAACCGGCTCATCGGCCACAACTTCGATCAACTCACCAAATTTCACGGTATTATTTTACCACAAATGGCAACCTACTGCTTTAAAAATCCGACGGAACTGCCCGCGCGCTCTGGCAGACATTTCGATGGAGTGTGGCTCCTATAATCGCGTCCATGTCGATGACAACGCGCATCTTTGCGGAAAACCGCGCCGCCCGGTATGTGCAGGCGGTGTCCGAACGCGCCATTCTGTTCGACGGCGCAATGGGCACCAGCATTCAGAAATACGACCTGTCGAACGAAGACTTCGGCGGCGCGCGCTACTACGGCTGCAACGACTACCTGTGCCTGACCCGGCCCGACGTGATCGCGGCCATTCATCGCGCGTACATCGACGCCGGCGCCGACGTGCTGGAGACGAACACCTTCCGCGCGAATCGCATCACGATGGCCGAGTATGGCCTGCAGGATCGCATCGTCGAGATCAATCGCGCAGCGGCGCAACTGGCGCGCAGCGTGGCCGGCGACAGATTTGTGGCCGGCTCCATCGGCCCCAGCGGCAAGCTGCCCTCCGCAAATGACCCCGTGCTCAGCGATGTCACCTATAACCAGTTGATCGAGGTGTTCCGCGAGCAAGCAGGCGGCCTGTTGCTCGGCGGCGTCGATATTTTGCTCATCGAAACCAGTCAGGACATTCTGGAAGTGCGGGCCGCCATCGAAGGCTGCCACCGCGCAATGGCCGAAACCGGCATCCGCGCCGCGCTACAGGCGCAGGTCACACTCGACACCAGCGGAAGGATGCTGCTGGGCACAGACATCGGCGCGGCGCTGGCGATCCTGGAGCCGCTGGGCATCGACGTGATCGGGCTGAATTGCTCGACCGGCCCCGATTACATGCGCGAGCCGATCCGCTACCTGACCAGCCACACCCGGCTGCCGGTGTCGGCCATTCCCAACGCCGGCCTGCCGATCAACGTAGACGGCCAGGCGGTGTACCCCATGCAGCCGGTTCCGATGGCCGAAATGCTGGCCGCCTTCGTCACCGAGTTCGGCTGCAACATCATCGGTGGTTGTTGCGGCACCACGCCCGAGCACATCCGCGAATTTCGCAAACGAATTGATGGCGTCAAGCCGTGGCGTCATCGGCCGGCCGAGTTAGACACGCGCCCGCGCGTCGCCAGCGCCATGCGCGCCGTGACGCTCGACCAGGAGCCAAAGCCACTGCTGATCGGCGAGCGTGTCAACAGCCAGGGCAGCCGCAAAGTCAAACAACTGCTGCTGGCCGAAGACTACGATGGAATTCTGGAAATCGCGCGCGAGCAGGTGGAGGGCGGCGCGCACGTGCTGGATGTGCAGGTTGCGCTGACCGAGCGCAACGACGAAGCCGACCAGATGCGCAAACTGGTCAAGCTGCTCAGCATGAGCGTTGAGACACCGTTGATGATCGACTCAACCGACGCGGAGGTGATCCGGGTCGCGTTGGAAACCGCGCCAGGGCGCTGCATCATCAACTCGATCAACATGGAAACAGGCCGCAAACGGATCGAGGATGTGTTGCCGGCAGCCAGGCAGCACGGCGCAGCCGTTGTGGCGCTGACCATCGACGAAGAAGGCATGGCCCACACCGCCGAGCGCAAGTTCGCCATCGCTCAGCGCATTCACGACATCGCTGTGAATGAATACGGCCTGACACCCGACGCGTTGATCTTCGACGTGCTGACCTTCCCGGTCACCACCGGCCAGCCCGAACTGCGTCGCTCGGCGATCGAGACGCTCGAAGGCATCAAACAGGTCAAGCAGCGCCTGCCAGGCGTGCACACCCTGTTGGGCGTGAGCAACGTGTCGTTCGGCCTGAAGCAAGCGGCGCGCGCCGTGATCAACAGCGTGTTTTTGCATCACGCCGTGCAGGCCGGCCTGGACATGGCCATCGTCAACCCCAACCACATCACCCCCTATGCCGAGATTCCACAAGAGCAGCGTCAGCTCGCCGATGATCTGATCTTCGACCGCAGCGAGGACGCGCTGCCCAAATTGATCGCCTATTTCGAGTCGTCGGGCAACGCGCGCCAAAACGCCACCGCACAACTCGAAGAAGCCGCGCTGGATGTGGAAGAGCGCCTGGGCTGGCAGATCGTGCACCGCAAGAAGGAAGGCATCGAGGCGCTGGTTGACGCGGCCATCGCGCGGCGCGCCGCCGGCGGGTCGTCTTCCGAAGCGGCAGTGTGGGTGTTGAACAACATTCTGCTGCCGGCCATGAAAGAAGTGGGTGACAAGTTCGGGGCCGGCGAGTTGATCCTGCCGTTCGTGCTGCAAAGCGCCGAAGTGATGAAGAAAGCTGTGGCGCGGCTGGAAACCTACCTCGACCGCAAAGAAGGCGCAAGCAAAGGCACAGTCATTCTGGCCACCGTGTTTGGCGACGTGCACGACATCGGCAAGAATCTGGTCGGCACCATCCTGAGCAACAACGGCTACAGCGTCGTCGATCTGGGCAAGCAAGTTCCGGTGAACACCATCATCGACGCGGCGGTTCAACACAACGCTGTCGCCATCGGCCTGAGCGCGCTGCTGGTGAGCACCAGCAAGCAAATGCCGATCTGCGTGCAGGAACTGCACCAGCGCAAATTCAAGTTCCCAGTGCTGATCGGCGGCGCAGCCATCAACCGGCGCTTCGGACAGCGCATCTTGTTCATGGAGGACGGGCAGCCGTACGAGCCGGGCGTGTTTTATTGCAAAGACGCCTTCGAGGGCCTGGCAACCATGGATCAACTTACCGGCGACCAGCGCGAACGCTTCGTGGCCGAAGTGAAAGCGGCG
>DAOUDB010000279.1:0-2202 GCA_034431495.1 Thermoflexales bacterium | reverse complement strand
CCCCAACCCTCCCGGACTACGTGCTGGCAGCGGGGCTGCCAGTGCTGGGCATCTGCTATGGCATGCAGTTGCTGGCGCACGCGCTGGGCGGCGTGGTTGCGCCGGCCACCCAGCGCGAATATGGCCAGGCCGATGTGGAATTCGACGACTGCGCGCTGTTGCCGGCAGAGATCAGAACTCAGAACTCGGAATACAGAACACAGAATACAGAATCCAGAATACGCGATACGCAATACGCAACACGCAATACGCAACACGCAATCCAAAATCCAAAATCGAGAATCTCGGTGTGGATGAGCCACGGCGACCGTGTGGAGCAAGTGCCCCCCGGCTTCCGCGTCATCGCCCGCAGCCCCAACTCGCCCATCGCCGGCATGGCTGATGAGGCGCGCCGCCTGTACGCCCTTCAGTTCCACCCGGAGGTCAACCACACCCAGCGCGGTCGTGAGATCATCGGCCACTTCGTGCATGGCGTGTGCGGCTGCCCGGCCGAGTGGACGCCGGCCAACATCATCGACGAAAGCGTGACACGCATTCGCGCCCAGGTCGGCGACCGGCCCGTAATCTGCGGACTCTCCGGCGGCGTAGATTCTTCCGTCACTGCGGCGCTCGTTCATCGCGCCGTAGGCGATCAACTCACCTGTGTGTTTGTGGACACCGGCCTGCTGCGCAAAGGCGAGGCCGAACAGGTCATCGAAACCTTCCAGCGCGCGCAAGGAATGCGCCTGATCGCCGTCAACGCAGCCGAGGAATTTCTCGAAATCCTGCAAGGCGTCACCGACCCCGAAGAGAAGCGCAAGCGCATCGGCGAGAAATTCATCCGCGTGTTCGAGTCTCAGATCACTCAAATCCAATCGAAAATCCAAAATCCAGAATCCAAAATCCTTCTGGCCCAGGGCACGCTCTACCCCGACGTGATCGAATCGCGCGGGCCAGAGCGCCAGGCAGCGGCCAAGATCAAAACACATCACAACGTGGGCGGGCTGCCCAAAGACATGCAATTCGAGTTGCTGGAGCCGCTGCGCTACCTGTTCAAGGATGAAGTGCGCGCAGTAGGTTCGGCGCTCGGCCTGCCGGATGAGATCGTGTGGCGGCAGCCCTTCCCCGGCCCCGGCCTGGCCGTGCGCGTGCTGGGCGACGTGACGTGGGAGCGCCTGGAACGCCTGCGCGACGCAGACGCGATCCTGCAGGAAGAATTGCGGCGCGCCAATCTCATGCGCGCCACATCGCAGGCTTTTGCTGTGCTGCTGCCGGTGCGCGCCGTGGGTGTGATGGGCGATGGCCGCACCTACAACGAGGTCGTCGCCATCCGCGCTGTGACCACCGATGACTTCATGACTGCCGACTGGGCGCGCATCCCCTACGACGTGTTGGCGCGCGTCAGCAGCCGCATCGTCAATGAAGTGGCCGGCGTCAACCGCGTGACCTACGACATCACCACCAAACCCCCCGCCACAATCGAGTGGGAATAGGCACGCTGCGGCGCGCTTTCTCCATCATTTCTCCATAGCTGCCGGGTACAAACAGGCCAGCGCACAGGGTTGAAAAAACCCAATCCGCGCAAAGAAATTAACAGCTTCTATGGAGGATATGATGAATCGCAAATGGATCAAACTCAGCGCGCTGGCCGCAGTGGCCGCGCTCGCCGGCCTGGTTGTGTTCAATCAAAGTGTTGCGGCACAAACCACCGAACCACCCCAAACGCAAGCGCGCGGACGCAACGCTGGCGGGACGGGCATGGGGATGATGATGCGGGGCCGCGCCGCCGGGCCAGACAATTCGCTGGTCGCCGTGGCAGCCACAACGCTCAATGTGAGCCAGACCGATCTGGTTGCCACCCTCAAGACCGGTAAGACTATCGCCAACGTAGCCGCTGAAAAGGGCGTGGCACTCGACAAGATCGTGGATGCCTTCATTGCCCCGCGTGTGAACACCCTCAACAGCGCCGTTGCTTCAGGCCGCATCACCCAGGCGCAAGCCGACGCCATGATCGCCGCCATGAAGGCCAACGTCACCGCCCAGTTGAACGCGCCCTTTACGCCGCGTGGTTACGGCGATGGCACATGCGACGGCACGGGCGCCAGCTTCGTGGACGCCAACGGCGACGGCGTGTGTGACAACTATGGCGGCGCCCAACAGGGGCCGGCCAATCGTGGCGGCGGGCGCTGGAATCGCTGAACCGTGGCGGTGGCTGAGCCTGTC
>DAOUDB010000278.1:0-23644 GCA_034431495.1 Thermoflexales bacterium | reverse complement strand
GCCCAGGCCGGCAGATGAGCTGGTGGACGATCTGCTGCGGCAGGCACACGGCAAGTAGCATGACGACATTCCCGGACGCTTACAGGTTCCGGGAATGTTTGCCAACATGCACCCACACAAACGGGGCGAGGCTGGTCAGCAGCAACAGCGCGCTGACCAGCAACCCCCGCCCCAGGCCATACCGATCGCCCACTGCGCCAATTAGCGCCGGCCCCAACGCGCCTCCCACACAGGCAGACACATTGGCCAGGGCCAGCACAGCACTTTTCAGGCGGGTTGCAGAACGGGGCGCAAAAGAAAAGACCAGCGGCGCAATCGGGCCGCTGAACACGCCGGCTCCGAACGCCAGCGCCGGCAGCCATGTTGCATGCGTCTGGCCCAGCATGACGAAGAGAAACGCCGTCATGCCTGCCACGCACACGATGAGTTGGGGCGGCTCTGGGGCGCGGCGACTGATCCACGCCGAGAGCATGCGCCCGACGGTCGCGCCGATCCAGAACAGGCCGGCCATACGCGCGGCCTCGCCGGCAGCCAGCCCCAATTCCTTCTGAGCATACGAGGCCATGAAAACCGTCGCGCCCTGCTCGGCGGCAACGAAGGACGCAAACAAGAGGAAGGCTGCCAGAATACTGCCACTGCGCACTGCGCCGGCCATAGCCGGCAGGCTGAATGGCTCATCCTCGCGCATGTGCGGCAGACGGGTGAGGCCGAACGCCAGCATCGAGGCGAGGCAGAGCGCTGCAACAATCCAAAACAGCGCGCGCCAGTCGCCCAGCGCCTCGGCCAGCGGCCGGCCAAATGCCAGCGTCAGCGCGATGCACGCAGCCAGGGCCGCCTGCATGAAGCCAAGCACGACGGCCTGCCGTTCGGGATAGCCATGCACGACCACCGCACCGACGAATATGATCGCGCCGGCATACCCCAGGCCGGTGACGAAGCGGCTGACGATGAACGCTTCGTAGGCCGGCAGGGCGCTGGCGATGTTCCCCAGCGCCATCAGCGCAAACACGGCCAGAGCAAACCGGCGCGGCGGCATACGGTACATCAACCAACTGGAGGCGAGCGAGCCGGCCAGATTGCCGGCGAACAATGCGCTCTGGGCCAGGCCGGTCAGCGCATGGGGCACAGACAGGTCCGCCACAATCCAGGGTTCGATCGCGCCGACAACCGCCACGTTGACGGCGCACACCAGGTTACCGACAAGCACGGCGAAAAGAGGCAAGTTCAGGAGCGAACCCCTGAGACGAGCAGACAGGATTTTGGCAGGCATAGGGTGAGGCTGCGGCATTCTCAACACGCCCGGAATCTTCAAGATACTGGGAACATCGGAAGTGTCAGAGATCCTTGCTCATCACAAGTTCGTCTTCGACATATCCCAGGGCGCGATAGAACGCTTGTGCCCCGCCATTGTCCAGGCCGGTGAGCAGGATCAGGCGAGTTGCGCCGGCCTCGCGCGCCAGTTTCTCCGCGCAGGCAACCAGCGCCCGCCCGATGCCGCGCCGGCGGAACATCTCCTGCACGTACAACTCGGTCAATTCAGCATGCGGCTCGTCGTACAACACGCACGGCACGATCCGCACACAGGCAAAGCCGGCCACACGGATGCCGTCTGGCTCTTCACTCACTTCAGCCAGAATGGGGGTCTCGACCCGGCGCGGATCTGCCAGACGCTTTGCCAGCAACTCCGGGGGTTCGGACACTTCGTTGAATGCCTGATTGAGACGGGCAAGGATGGCGGCATCCTCGACTGTGGCGAGACGAGTGGTGATGACAGAATGATCTGGCATGAAGGATATCAGTCCCGCCGATATCGCGCGGCCCATGCGGCGATGCGCTCGGCAATGGCCGCCACGATCTCATCCGGCACGCCGTTGGGCACGCCGGATTTCACGCGGTAGTCGCACGGTTCATTGACGTAGTCCACCACCTGCCAGATATGGCGCGTGTCGAGCGCGATTTCGGTTGAGAAGAGGTTCAACCCGCACAGGCCGGCAATCTGCTGCGCCATGCCGCGCAGGATGTCCAGCCCCCAGCGCATCTCTTCGACCGGCGTCACAGGCGTTTGCTCGTGCGTGAGATCGTCCGACCAGCACGGGAAGACAGCGCCGCAGGCATAGAAGACGCGGAACCACGCCCGGCGCCCGCCGAGGAAGGCCGGCTCGACCCACGCTGTCAACGCAGTTTCATCGTTCGGCCACTCCTGGCGCAGACGCAGCACCTCTTCCCACGAGGAAGCCGGCTGCAAAACACCGCTGCCGCCAGAGTGAGCGCCCTTGACTGAGAAGCGCAGACCGAGGGGGGTGAGGTCAGGCTGCGCGATATCCGGCGCAGTGGCAAAGGACGGCAATACGATCATGTGCGGGGCGCGCAGTCCATGAGCGATGCAGGCATAGTGCATGGCCGGCTTGCTCCAGGCGCGCGCCACCAGGTCGTAATCGTTGAGCACGACAGGGATATTCCGACGGACAGCGTCCACATGCCGGGCGTACTCGCCGCCCCAGTCCCACACCCGGTCGATGACCAACCGGGCACACAGCTCACCGCTGTCGAGCCGGGCCGGCAGGTCGTGCCACTCGTCGTAGTGCAGCGCCGCGCACGACAGACCGCGCCGAGCAAATGTCTCGCGCAGCCGGGCGGCCCAATCGACATCGTGCTCCCAAGCCCACAATATCAGCGCATCTGTCGCAATCATTGTTGCGGCACTCACCCTCGTGCTCACACCACGAGCAGGTCGCGCGAAAAGGTGGTCAGGCTCTCGCCGCCGTCCTTGGTGACGAGGACATCATCCTCGATGCGGACACCCCCCTTGCCCTCGATGTAGATACCCGGCTCGATGGTGAAGGTCATGCCGGGCTGCAACACCGTCTTATTGCCTTTGACGATATAGGGCGGCTCGTGGCCCTCCAGGCCGAGGCCGTGGCCGGTGCGATGGATGAAGTATTTGCCGTAGCCGGCTTTCTCGATCACCGCACGGGCGGCAAAATCGATCTCTTCGCAGGTGGCTCCAGGGCGCACAGCGGCGCGGCCGGCCTCGTTGGCCTCGCGCACAACGTGGTAAATGTGCTTCATCTCTTCGGATGGCTCGCCCACGGCAATGGTGCGCGTGATGTCGGAGCCATAGTCATCAACGACTGCGCCAAAGTCGATCACGATCAGGTCGCCTTTTTGCACGGTGCGGCTGCCGGCGAAAGCATGTGGAAAAGCGGCGCTCAGGCCGGTCTGAACGAGCGGAAAGGACACCATTTCGCGCATGTTTTGATTGAGGGAGACGCGCATCAGCAGGCCGGCCACTTCGAGTTCGGTCATACCGGGCTTGATCTGCGGCACTGCCTCGGCCAGAACCCGCTCCGGCACACTCACAGCACGACGCATACGGGCCACCTCATCGGCGTCCTTGATCATGCGCAACTCGGCCACCAGATGGTCGGCCGGCACAAGCCGGGCATTTGGGGCGGCGCGGGTCAGCAAAGACGCTTCGAGCATTCGCATCTGGGTTGGCTCCATGCCGATGGTCTTGCCGTCCAAACTCAGCTCGCGCGCAGCGCGAGCAACCAACTCGGCCAGGTCTGCGCCATCGGGATAGGCATAGACCTGCCAGTCAATGGGAACCGGCCCTGTCTTGCACTTGCCGACCTCGAACTCTGGCGCGAACAGCGCCGGCTTCTGGTTTCGATCGGACGGAAAAAGCGCCAGGATCGGGCGTTCGCTCAGGTGGGCATGGATGCCGGTGAAATAGATCAGATTTGCGCCGGGCATAATGGCCACGTAGTCCATGCCCGCCGCATGTTGAAGCTCGCGAAATCGGCCCAAACGATAGATGCTCATGCAATGACTCTCCTCTTATCCTAAGAGCGTGTGCGCCATGCTGCGTATGCCCTGCTGTAGAGCAGAACATGTTTGAGCGCCACGGAAACCGTCACTGGTCGTTGCGCTCGAAATGCCGCCTGTCCCTGAATATAATCTGCCTCAATCGATTCACACGCCAGTCGAGTGGCTCTCTTCATCAGCCGGAAACCGATAGAGAACAAGGCGTCACTCCGGCGCGATGCTGATTCTAGTTCATCTTGTCGCCACAAGCCGGCGCAACGCAGAAGGAAGAGATAATGAGTGGGAACAAATTCTTCAGCTTTCTCAGTGGTATTCTGGTTGGCGGGTTGATTGGCGCAGCAGCCAGCCTGCTTATGGCAGCCAAGCCGGGCAAAGATACCCAGGCGGACATCAAGCGCGAGATCGATAGTGTGCTGGAAGAGGGTCGGCGCGCTGCGGCGGCCCGACGCGCAGAACTGGAGCGTCAGCTATCTGAAATGCGCGGCAACCTGCCGCTGAACCAGTGAGTGTGGGTTGGAGTCCTGAGCAAATTCTGCTGGGCGCCGCAGCGCTGCTGATCGTCAGCGTCATCGCCAGCAAAGCCTCCGGGCAACTGGGAGTGCCGGCTTTGGTGCTGTTTCTGGCCATCGGCATGCTGGCCGGCTCTGAGGGTGTGGGGGGCATTTACTTTGACAATGCCCAGATTGCGCAGGCCATCGGGGTTGTTGCGCTGGCGTTCATTCTCTTCTCAGGCGGACTGGACACCAACTGGCAGGCCGTGCGGCCGGTGCTCTGGCCGGGGCTGGCCCTCTCGACGGTCGGTGTTGTGCTGACGGCCGGGGGGGTCGGCCTGTTCGCCACCCTTGTGCTGGGGACGACGCCGGCCGAAGGACTGCTGCTGGGCGCAATCGTTTCTTCGACCGACGCAGCGGCTGTGTTTGCCGTCCTGCGGGCCAGGGGGGTGCATCTGAAATGGCCGCTCGAACCGTTGCTGGAACTGGAAAGCGGCAGCAATGACCCGATGGCCGTCTTGTTGACGCTGGGACTGACACGCCTGTTAATTGCGCCGGGGACATCGCTGCTTGACCTGGGTATCCTGTTTGTGCAACAGGCCGTTTTGGGCTTGCTGTTCGGCTATGTGATTGCGCGCCTGGCCATCATCATCATCAACCGCATTTGCCTGGGTTACGACGGCCTGTACTCTGTGCTGACCATCGCCGTTGTGCTGGTGAGCTACGCCGCGCCGGCTGCGTTGGGCGGCAGCGGTTTCCTGTCAACTTACGTGGCCGGCCTGGTGATGGGGCGCTACGACTTCGTGCACAAACGCAGTCTCAGCCGTTTCCATGATGGCCTGGCCTGGCTGATGCAGATCGCCATGTTCCTGACACTGGGCCTGCTGGTATTTCCCTCGCAACTGATTCCCATGACCGGGATGGCGCTGCTCACCGCGGCGGTCTTGACGCTGGTAGCGCGACCGATCGCCGTTTTCGTCACGCTGTTGCCATTTCGGCTGGACACACGGGCCAAACTGTTTGTGTCGTGGGTCGGCCTGCGCGGCGCAACGCCGATCGTGCTGGCCACGTTTCCATTGCTGGCCGGCGTGCCAAATGCCAACGCCCTGTTCAATCTGGTGTTCTTTGTGGTCATCACGTCGGTGCTGGTGCAGGGCACAACGGTTCCATTCATCAGCCGGCTGCTCAAGCTGAATGCGCCGGCCCCACCCGGCCCCGAGGACCCCCGCGAGACATGGATCAGCGACCTCACAGCGCAACTGAACGAGGTGCAGGTAGGCGAGCAATCGCCGGCCGCCGGCCGGCCGATTGTGGCCCTGGAATTGCCCGCGAATGCGCTGGTAGTGCTGATCCGGCGCGGCGAAGGTCAGATCATCCCCACCGGCAGTTCGGTGCTCGAAGCCGGCGACCGTCTGATGGTGCTCGCCAACGATCAGGATTTAGTGGAAACGCGCCGCATTATCGACGGCCCGCAAGCATGACTAATCGCTGCGGGTGATCGACAGGCTGTACCAGGCCGGCTCGGTGGTGATGGGCGTGACGCCGGAGATGGCAAGCACCACGCGCCGCGCGGCAGCACTGCGACCCAACTCCAGACGCATGGAGGCTTTGTTCTCGCCAGACAGCGTCACACGCTCCAGACGAACCCGCCCATCGTTCTGGAAGATGATGACCTGCACGCGCCAGAGTTGGGGCAAATTGGGCACGCCATCCACCACATCGCGGATATGCGCAAAGCCCTCTGCGCGCCAGCCATTCGGGCTTGAGGCATCATCGCGCAATCCAATCTGAGGAATGCGGATGTTGTCGATCGCCAGACCTTCGCGGTTGACGCCGGCGTCGGTGACCAGCTCGAAGCGCAGTTGGATTTTCTGGCCGGCGTAACGGCTCAGATCAACGCTCTCCTCGACCCACTCTGGCACATCAGTCTGCCCGGAGACGCCGGTGTACCCACAGCCCAGATTCGCCCCGTTCGGGTTTGAGCGAGTGCACGAGGTGGTCGTTTGGACGGCCCAGGTCTTGCCGCCATCGCTAGACACACTGACGTAGGCATAGTCATAGTCGCGCTCGATGCGATACCAGGCACGAAAGCTCAGCGTGGCATCCTTGACGTCGGTCAGGTCAATCTCGCGGGTCAGGTGCGGATTGCTGGCATCGGCGCGATTCGACCACCAGAACGCACCCTGGGCATTGCGGGTTGGCAAGAGCGGCACAAAGCTCGATCCGGCGAACTGAATTTGCACAGGCGTGTTGCTGCGCAATTCGTAGTAATGCGTCCCGAACTGATTGACCCCGGCGTTTCGCTCATAGGGAAGGTCGGCATTATTCAGGTCGGCCTGAATGGACATGGGCGGGACGTCGGTGTCGGCGTAGTTGAAGCGATTTGTGCTATCGCCGTTGGCCTGCTGCCGGCCCAGATAGTTGGCAACCACAAAATCGGCGAACAGATCAGCGAAGTCATAGGGCTTGCCGGTGTCGGGGTTGACGACGCCCTGCTCGGCCAGCGCGCGCATGATGGCGGGGATGCTGCGCTCTGGCGCGCGTGCCAGACCGCGCGTCACCGTCTCGCCGAAGCGGTCATACAGATAAGCCCAGAAGAGGTAGGCCCCGCCATAGTGGGCGCTGTTCTCGCCGGCGCTGGTCTCCGACCAGGTGTTGAGTTGGGTTTCCGGGCTATTTGCAAAGGAATAGACCGTCGCCACCTCGTCGGCATAGCCGTTCAGCCGCTCGGCCAGTTGCGATGCGCCTTCTTCCAGCCACAGCTCCGGGGCGTGCACTTGATTGTGGCTGATCATGTGCTGCAATTCATGGGCCAGGGTGCTCATGTAGCTGCGGCTGCCGGGGTTGGCCCCGTTGTAGCCCGGCTCGGCATTGACGACGAACATCTCGGCCTCATTCGAGTCGGGTCGCACGGCGCGGGGATAGCCATCAGGTGACGAGAAGTAGCCGCCCACCGTGCTGCCGATGTCGGTGGCGTGCAGAATGTAGAGCCGGGGGTCGCAGTCCACGCCGGGGCGGGCTTCATCACCGAAAAATGCGCGCGTCCTGGCCAGGATACGACTATCGAACGCATCGGCAGCCCGCCGCAGATCGTTCTGGTTGATGCGCGGCGTGTTGGGCGACACTTCGACCCACATGTACACGTTGTCGGTCTTGTAGCGTAACTCGGCTTCGACCTCGAACTGGCTGTTGTTGTCCTGGTTGCTGAGGGTGAACGAGCGCCGGTCGCCGACTTCGAACTCCTTTGCCGGCGCCTTGCAAACCACTCGCGCCTGACTGGGAGAGATGCCACGGAACCGCACTGCCAGATCGGCCAGATCCTCTCTGGGAAGCACGATGCTCTGAAGCGTGTCGAGCTGCGCGATCTGGGAGGGGCTGGGTGTGGCGGAAACAGGCATGCCCTGGCCGGCGGTCTGAGTCGGGCCGGCATTGCGCCGGTCGGGGCGCTCAGCAGCATAGGCCGTCAGCGTGGGCACCGCCGGCCCCTCTTCCACGCCCGACGTGCGCGGCGCAGCCAACGGCGCACCAGAACTGGACGCGAGCCGGGTCAACGCCAGGGTGAACAAATACACACCGCTGCACGAGAACGCGCAGACGCAGGCGATCGTCAGGCCGGCCACGAATGCGATCCAGCCCTTGCGGGATTGAGTGGTCATCAGGTGTCAGGTGTCAGAGTACACAGTGCCGAGTGATGAGTGCCGAGTGATGAGTGCCGAGTGATGAGTGATGAGTACGGAATACGCAATACGAAATACGCAACACGCAACACAGCCGGCGATCATCGGCGCACCACACCCCCGATCTGCCCTTCCAGGCTGCGGATGATCTTGTTGCGCACCTTTTCGGCTTCTTTGTCTGTCAAGGTTCGGTCGTCGGCGCGGTAAGTCAGCGCGTAGGCCAGGCTCTTTTTGCCGGCGCCGATCTGTTCCCCACGAAACACATCGAACAGACGAATCTCGCCAAGCAGACTGCCGCCGGCAGCCCGGATGGCGCGCTCCACAGCCTCGGCCGGCAGCGCCTCGTCCACAATCACAGCCAGGTCTTCGTGAATGGCCGGGAAACGCGGCACATCGGCCACTACCATAGCTTTGCCCTCGGCAATCGTGCGCAGGGCTGCCAGGTCGATATCGGCCAGCAGCACGGGGGCCGGCGTGGCAAAACCCCAGGCCTCGCGCACGCGCGGGTGAATCTCTCCCAGCAGGCCAATGCGCTGCCCTTCAATCATCACGGCTGCCGTGCGGCCCGGCCGGTATGTCGGATGTTCGGCCGGCTCGTAGCGCACCTCACGAATATACAGCCCGCTGAGAAGCGCATGCACGATGCCCTTCAGATCAAAGAAGTCGAACATGCCCGGCGCGGTTTGCCAGGGCAGATCGGCGGTAGCGCGCGCGCCGCTGATGCCAATGGCGAGGCGCGGCAGTTCATCTGGCAGAATGCCATTTTCAGAGGGCAGGTACACCGCGCCCAGTTCGAACAACGCAGCCTGCTCATGGTAACGCAGGTTTGATGTCAGCGCTTCCACGACATTGGCCGTGAGGGTATGACGCATGACAATCCGTTCGGGATTGATGGGGTTTTGGAGGGTGACATAGGGCCGGTCGTCTGGGGGTACGCCTGGCTGAAACATGCGCGCTTCCGTTTCACGGGTGGTCAAGCGGTAGCTCACGATCTCCTGCAAGCCCAAACCGGCCAGCAGGTCGCGCACACGCTCTTCAAACGCCATTTCCGGCGCGCCATGCGCCGGGGGAATCGCGTCGTTCATCAGCGTCGCCGGAACGCGATCGTAGCCGTAGATACGGGCAATCTCCTCGATCAGGTCGTGGGGGCCTTCGATGTCCAGGCGATGCTGAGGCGCAATGACGCGCACACGGTCTTCGGCGAAAGCCTCAATCTGGAATTCCAGACTGCGCAGAATGCGCGTGATGTCATCTGTCGGCACCGCGATGCCCAGCATGCGGGTGACCTCAGCCGGGGCCAGGTCGATAACCACCGGCGAGAGCGGCTCAGGATAGCCATCGAGAATGCCGCGGGCAATCACACCGCCGGCGTATTGCTGCAACAGGGACAGGCCGCGTTTCTGGGCCAGCATAGCCAGCTCGGGGTGCACGCCGCGCGCAAAGCGGTAGGATGCTTCGCTGTGCAGATTGTGATGGCGCGCGGTGCGGCGGATGCTGACCCAGTTCCACGACGCCACCTCGAACAGCAAGTTGCGCGTAGCGTCGGTGACTTCACTGTCGGCGCCGCCCATCACGCCGGCAATGCTCAGCGCGCGCGCCGGGTCGGCCACCACGATATCGGTCGGCAACAACTGGCGCTCCACACCATCGAGCGTCCTGAGTTTTTCGCCCGGCTCGGCCAGGCGGGTGATGATGGTCTTGCGGCCCGCGGCATCGGCGGCGATGGCGTCGAAGTCAAAGGCGTGAGTGGGCTGCCCCATCTCCAGCATCACATAGTTCGACACATCAACCATGTTGTTGATGGGGCGCATCCCGGCCAGGATCAGCCGGCGCTGCATCCAGAATGGCGATGGTTTAAGCGTGACACCCTGAATCACGCCAATCGTGAAGCGCGGATTCAGGCGCGGATCACGGATATCGAGAGCAGCCAGTTGTTCGACGGGCGGGCCATCTGCCTTGAAATCCATGCGCGGGTAGCGCACGGTCTGGCCGGTCAGGGCCGCCACTTCACGGGCCACGCCGATGATGGACGCACAGCGCGCGATGTTGGGCAGGATATTGATCGTCAACACGACATCGCCCAAATAATCGGCCAGGGGCGCGCCAACCGGGGCGTCATCGGGCAGCAAGAGGATGCCTTCGTGCTCGTCGCTCAGGCCCAGTTCTTTCTCGCTGCACACCATCGAGTCGTTCTTGATGCCGCGCAGCGTGGCCTCTTTCAGTGTCATCACAACGCGGCCTTCTTTGTGGCCGTCGTATAACTTCGCGCCTTTCAGCGCCAGCACGACTTTCTGGCCGGCGTCGCCCGGCTGGATGTTGGGCGCGCCGGTGACGACGACGATCGGCTGCGCAGCGCCGTAGGCCACGGTCGCCAGCAACAGTCTGTCTGCATGAGGGTGGCGCTCGACTTTGAGCAGTTCGCCGACGAATATCTTGTCTCGATCCCAGACCAGCTCCGCGCCCGGCAAACCGATGTAGTCAATGTGCTCGACTTCCAGGCCGGCCAGTGTCAACCGTTCGGCCAGTTCTTCGATGGGCAGTGTGATGTCAACGTAGTCCTTGAGCCACGAGATTGGGACTTGCATAGAGTGCGAGTATACCGAAACTACTGATCCCACATGTGGGCAAAGCGCGGGGCTGTGGCGTGATAAGCGTCGCTGGCTGCCTGCAACAGCGCGCGGTCTTCATCATCCATCTCCCAATCGACTGCGGCAGCATTCTGCGTAACCTGTTCAAGAGACGAACTGCCAACGATGGTGCTGGTGATGTGCGGCTGGCGCGTCACCCAATTGATGGCAACCTGCGCCGGCGTCACGCCGTGCTTCTCGGCCACCTGACGGGCTGCCGCCGTCACCTTTAGCGCGTGCGGCATGACCTCTGGGCGGAAAAAGACGCAGTGGTTGCGCACATCGCCCGGCGGGAAGACAGTCGTCTCGTCGTAACGCCCGGTGAGAATACCTTCGCCCAGCGGGCTATAGGCCAACACGCCCACGTTGTTGCGGCCACAAAACTCGAACAGTGGCTCTTCGTAACGCCATACCAGCGCATAGGGCAATTGATTGCTGGCGATGGGAAAGACGCACAGCGCCTCTTCGGTCTGGGTGATGTTGAAGTTGGAGACACCGGCGGCGCGCGCCTTGCCCTCTTTGATAAGCAAGGCAATGGCGGCCACCGTCATGTAGTTTTCCTCTTTGTTCGAGGGCCAGTGCACCTGCAACAGGTCGATATAGTCAGTGTCCAGCCGGCGCAGGCTTTCTTCGCAAGAGCGGCGCACCATCTCCGGGGAGGCATGGTCATAGTTGACCTTCGTCGCCAGCACGACACGCTCGCGCCGGCCCTTCAACGCTTTGCCCACCATCGTTTCGGAGTAGCCATCGCCATAGCCCGGCGCGGTGTCCCACAGCGTGATACCGCACTCCAGCGCATGGTGCATGATGGCGATCATGTCGGCTTCGGTCTTGCGCGTCTTGGTGAATTGGGCGCTGAATTGCGCGCAACCAAGCGCAATTTCGGAAACAATCAGAGAAGACGACCCCAGGGTGTTGTACCGCATCGATGATCCACGTGAATTGAGGGTCCCGGCTGGCCGGGCCGGGCATGGATTATAGTTTGAGCGAACGATGTCCGGAACGACAATTCCAACCAGCGCAGAATTCACACAACACATCCGCTTCGCGCTGTTGCACTTGTACGAGATCAACGTGCTCGAACAGGGGCCGGCGCGCGCGTTGGCCGGCTGGATGGCGCAGGCCGACGAGACGCCGGCCGACACGCCAGCAGGACAGCGCCTGCACACCCTGCTCGTGCAAGCCATCGAGCGCATGAAGCCACAGGGCACGCCGGATGTCAGTCTGCCCTCTCACCGCAATTACCTGATCCTGAAACGCCGTTACATTGACCGCATTCCCCTGCCGCAACTGGAGGCCGAGTTCAGCAGCAGCAGCCGCCAGTTCCGGCGCGACACCCACCGTGCCATCGATGAGCTGGTGCTGACGCTGGGGCAAGTGACAGTGCGCCAGACTGCGCAGGCGCTGGAATCGCCTCCCGCCTCGGAGGAACTTACGCCGTTCTCGCGCAGCATCGGGCCGCTGGATGTGTGGAGTGTCGTCACCGACGCTTCAAAGACGCTCTCGGCAGTGACCAGTAGCGCCCACATTACCATTCGCACCAACATTCAGCCTGATCTGCCCGCAGCCAATGCCGACCGCGCCGCATTGCGTCTCGCCCTCATCAAAGCCCTGTGGCTGGCTATCGCCCACTGCCCGGGCGGCGCGCTGATGCTGGGCCTCTCGGCCAGCGAGGATCAGGTGATCTTAGAACTGTCAGGACTGAGTGACATGCCATCCGATGACGCAACCTGGCGCGAAGCGGAACGGCTGACTGACCTGGCCGGGGGAGGACTGCGACTGTTGTCAGCCGACGATGGCGCGCAGCGAATTTGGATGAGCCTGCCGCGCCATCGCCGGCCGGTAGTGATGGTGATCGACGACGACCCGGCCATGCCGCGCATCATCGAGCGTTATCTGGCGCTACAGCCTGTGCAGGTGATTGGCTGCAAATCCACCGACGATGTGATGGGCGAGGCCCGCAGACACAAGCCGGCCGTGATCTTGCTGGACATCCTGATGCCGCAGCGTGACGGCTGGGAAGTACTGCAAGAATTGAAGGCCGATCCAGAGACCTATCACCTCAACCTGGCTGTATGCTCGATCTGGGATGAGCGCGATCTTGCGCTCACGCTGGGCGCCGATGCCTTCTTCCAGAAACCCATCGACCGGGCCGCTCTGCTGGAATACATCGGGCCTTTCATCAACGTGGGGCCGGCGCAGTCCGGCCAAAACGCGCCGGCCGGTCTCTCCTGACCCTGCCCCACTCTCCCGCGCGCTCATCGCCAATGCGCCGTGATAGCGAGAAACGCGTCGGGCCGGTTCAACAATCCCGCGTACACCTCGCGCAAGTCGCGGCCGTGGACGTGATGTGTGATCAGATCGTCGAACACAAGCCGGCGCATCTCCAGCAAAGACACCAGCAAGCGCATCGCGCGTTCCAGCGTAAACGGGAATTTGTCGCGCGGCGCAACCCCAATCGCCGAGCCATGCGCGCCGACCAGTGTGATCGAGCGGCCATGCAAATCCCAGTAAAAGTCCACGTCGCCGGCGACGCCGCGTGGACTGCCCACCATCACGACCCTGCCGCCGTCGGCGACAACGTGCATGGCCGTCTTGACAGTGTTGGGAACGCCGGTGGCCTCCACAACGATATCGGGCAACTGACCGTGGTTGGCCTGACGTAATGCCGCGCGCAGATCGGGGACGATCGGGTCGAGCGCAATCACGCCGGGCGTGTGTTCGGCAATCGCGCGGCGTTGTGCCACCGGGTCAAGCCCAATCAACGGGAATGCAGCAGCCGCGGCAAACAAGCGCAGCGCGATTTGGCCGATCGTGCCCAGTCCAAACACAGCCACCGACTGGCCTAACGTAACGCCGGCTTGCACAAGCGCAGAGAGGGGAAAGCGGGCCAGCGTAGCCAGCGCAGCAACCGGCCCGGGCAAAGCATCACCGATGATGCGCACCAGCGGGTTTTCGCCGGCAACATTGACGAGGGCGTGGCTTTCGTGACGGCCCGGCCAGATGACACGATCTCCCACCTGGAAGGTCGTGACACCGACGCCAACGGCCAGCACCCGCCCCACGGCGCTGTAGCCGGGGACAAACGGGAACTTCGGCCAGGCGCGGGCCGGATCGGTTAGCCATTGGTGGACGCCGGTATACACCGCCAGCTCGGTGCCGGGGCTGAGCGCGCTGGCTTCGGTCTCGACGAGAATTTGCTCCGGCCCTGGCTGTGCGACCTCAAAAGTTTCGACGCTGACCTCACGCGGACGAGGCATGACCACACGGGCGCCGGTCGTCGGGGTGACAGAGCTATACATGGCTGAGCATTGTAGCGCCGCACGTGTCGATCGCGCCCGGTTGTCCACTCACGCCAACACCGCCTCGAGCACGTTTTGCAGGCACAGCACTGTTTCACGCTGACCGAAGGTTGAAAGGCGGGTCACGTTGATTGCGCGCGAATGCAACACCGGCAAGCCAAAGCGATCCATGGCCGTCACCACAATGACCGGCAACTCGCGGCTGGACCAGCGTTTGCGGATCTCGGCCAGCACATCCCATCCCGAGGCATCGCCCAGATTGAGATCAAGCAGCACGACATCAGGCAGACGCTCGTCCAGAACAGTCATGACTTCGGCGGCCCTGCTGATGTTGATCACGCGCGGTGAGTTAGGCAGCCGGTGATCGCGCGCCAGCGCCACATCGTAGAAGCGCGCCATCTGCGCATCGTCTTCGACAGACAGCACCAGGCGGGCATTGGGCGCGGCCGACAACAATGCGGAGATCAAATCGTCGCGCGTGATGGGCTTGACCAGCCAGCCATTGATATCGTCCGCATCGGTCGAACTGAGACGCTTCAAGCCGGCCGACATATCCAACTCGCAGGTCACCACCGGCGCTCTCCAGCGCCGAAGCGCGTCGATGGCTTCATGCTGAAGGGCGCGACCTTCGGCCAGCACCACAACCGCGTCCGGCTCATGCTGATGGAGCATCTGAGGCGCGCCGGCCACGGAACTGGTCACAATCCGGCCTTGATTGGCGAGCAGGCGAGCCGACACTTGAGCAGTGGTCGGGTCGTCGGCGGCTACCAGCACCACGCGCTCCGATCGCGCTTGATCGTAGCGGGACTGCCAGTACTCCGCGTCATGCCCGGCATCATGCGGCTCACTGAGCGCCGCCGCTGCGCTGAAAGGCAATGTGAAGGACACCGTTGTGCCAAGGCCGGGCACGCCGGCGCTCTCGGCCCACATGCGCCCGCCGTGCAACTGGATGAACAGGCGGCTGATTGCCAGGCCCAGACCCGATCCAGCCATCTCATCGACAGATTCGGCAAAGCGGCTGAACTCATCGAAAAGATGCTGCAAGTTCTCGCGGGAGATGCCTGTGCCGGTGTCGCGCACGCTCACCACGACTTCATCCCCCAGCCGCTCGACGCGCACTGTCACACCGCCCCGGGCCGTGTAGTGACGCGCGTTGCTGAGCAGGTTGAGCAGCACCTGCCGGATGCGCACGCGATCGATGAGCATGTCGGGAATATCGCCGGCCACTTGCAGATCGAGCGACAGGCCGGCATGATCGAACCAGCCGCGCGTCAGGGCAATCGCTTGTTCCACGACCTCGAGCAGCGGCACACGCTCACGCTTGAGGATCACACGATTGGCCTCGACCTGAGCCAGTTCGAGCACGTCGTTGATCAACCCAAGCAGATGTTTGCCGGCGCGGTAGATTTCGTTCACATCGGCGCGCAAACTGGCCGGCCATTCGCGCAAGCCATAGCTCTCCGGCGCATTGGCCATCACTTCGCTGAAGCTGATGATGATGTTAAGCGGCGTGCGAATCTCGTGGCTGATCATGTTGGCAAAGCGCACCTTCAACTGGCGGGCTTCCTCAGCCTGCTGGCGGGCCAGAATGAGCGATGTACTGAGCCGGCTCTGGCGATACAGCGCCTCGTCGAGCATCTTGACCGTCTGCGCCAGTTGCTGGCGTTGCTCACGCAATTCATCGCGGGCGCGAATGGCGTCGCTGGCGCTGTACAGAGCCATGCTCAGGCTGTCAAATATCGGGCGCGAGGCGATCCAGGCGGCGACCGTGGCGGCAATGAGAGACGCGCTGGCCGGCAACAGCGCAGCCGTAGGGTCAGGCAGACGCCCGGTCAGCGCGGCGATCAACGCGGCGCACACTACGCTGGCGGCGACAAGCACGGCGGTGGGGGCGACCGCGCTCACCAAGATGATCCAGGGGCCAAATAACAGCAGGGGCAGTAGGCCGGGGTTGAACCAACCTTCCAGAGCAATCGCAAACAGCAACCCAAGCAGAGATGCCGTCATGGCCGGGAGTGTGTGGCGGCGTAGCCACCAGCCCAGGCCCAGCGTGGCCAGCAATGCCACCAGAGTCGGCCAGTGCGAGACAGAGCCGCCGGGAGTGCTGTTCAGCAAGGTCCAGCGCAAGGCTGCGCCCCACGCCAGCACAAGCAACAGAACAAACAGGTAGCGCTGATAGCGTTCCTGCACATCGCCCTGTTCGACCTCCAACAGGTGCTCGAAAGTCACGCCAGATACGCCCTGCTGCGACTGGCGTTCGATCACGTTCGACTTGGCCATCGGAACATCCTCGGTTCGCTGGGACTGAGACGCGCCCATCGTACCCTATGACGATGGCCGAAAACAAAAGCCCCCACTCCTGGATGGAGCGGGGGCCGTTGCGCTGACGGTTGGCCGGCCGTCATCCCTTGATCGCGCCGGACATGATGCCCTGGATGATCTTGCGCTGGAACACAAAGAAGATCAGCAACAAGGGGATGGTCGCCATGACACTGCCGGCGAACATCAGGTCGTACATCGGCGCGCGAATGCTGGTGCCCTTGAAGTTGGCCAGCGCCACCTGCACGGTGCGAATGTCGTTGTCCTTCAGGATCAGCGAGGACAGCACAAATTCGTTGTACACGCCGACGAAACCGAGAATGCCCAACACCACCATGCCGCCGGCCATGATGGGCATGACGATGCGCGTGACGATCACGATCTGCGAGGCGCCGTCGATGGTGGCCGAGTCGATCAACTCATCGGGGATGGTGGACACGATGAACTGGCGCATCATGAAAATGCCGAATGCGCTGGCCGCGCCGGGGATCCAGAACGGCAGATAGGTGTTCATCCAGCCCAGCCGGCCGATCAGAATGTAGAACGGCACAAAGTTGATCGCCGTCGGCATCAGCATGGTCAGCAGGATAAACGCGAACAACTGGTTCTTGAAGGGAAACTGGCGCTTGGCAAACACATAGCCGGCCAGGGTGTTAAAAAAGACCTGCAACAAGACGGCCACCGTCGCCAGCAGCAACGAGTTGAAGATATAGCGCAGAATGTGAAAGCGCTCCAGGTTCTGGATGGTAGTGGTGACGTCGATCTTGAGCAGCAGCCGGTACGCGGTCAGCGTCGGCCCGTCCGGCGGCCACAGCACCGGGTAGAGCCGGAACAATTCGTCTTTGGGCATCAGTGAACCGATGACCATCGAATAGAACGGGAACAGAAAGATGACCGACAGGGTGATCAGGAACACATACAGCAGGCCATAGCTGATGACCTGGCGCGCGTTGACACCTCGCCGGCTCTTGACAGCCGGCCTGGTGGATGCCGGCACTCTCGCTGCAGAAGACATCTGTGTTGCCATACAAACCTCCTGGCGCCAGAGCGCGCTACTGCTTCAGCTTGCCCTCCACGGTCCACCAGCCGCTCAGGAATTTCATCTGGAGCAGCGTGATGAGGAGCACGATGCCGCCCATGATGAAGCCGAAGCCGGCGCCCTCGCCGTAACGGACCGATGTCATCAGGTCGATCATGCGCATAAACAGCGTCAGGGTGGTGCCTTCCGGCCCGCCGTTGGTCAGCAGTTTCACCGGCGCATACAGATTGATCAGGCCGATGGTGGCCGTGATGACCATGAAGAGCATCACCGGCCGGATGAGCGGAAAGGTGACATTGAAGAATTGCTGTGTGCTGGTCGCGCCATCGATCTCGGCAGCTTCATACAGCTCGCGGTCGATGGATTGCAGCGCGCCGAGGAAGATCAACACATTCGTGCCGATGCCCATCCAGTGCAACAGCAGGGTGATGGAGATCTGCGCGGGGATGGTCTCTGTCAACCAGGGAACCGGGCCAAGCCCGATTTTGCCCAGCAGCAGATTGACCCAGCCATAGTTCTTGTCAAGCAACTGCTGGAAGACAATGGCAACAATGACCTGCGAGGTGACGAAGGGCAGAAAGAAGATGGTGCGGAAGAAGCTGCGGCCGGCCAGCCGCCGGGCGTTCAACATGACGGCCAGGATCAACGCGCCGCCCAGGCCGGTCGGCAGAATCCATAGCAGCATGGCCAGCGTGTTCAGCAGCGCGCGACCCAACTCCGGATCGGTGAAAATCAGGGTTTGGTAGTTCTGCAAACCGACCCATGTCATGTCCCGGCCAGGCTGCCATCGTGACAGGCTGAGCTGGATGCCGAAGAGCAACGGGTAAATGCCAAAGATGGCGAACAGGATGTAGAACGGCGAGATGAACAGATAGTCGGTGCGATGCTTCCACATCTCGCGCAACACGCTGCGTGCATCGGGCCGGCGATGGGCGCCTGCGCTCGACCGATCCACAGGCAGGGGAGGAGCCTTTGCTGCCATAGATACCTCTCAATACGTCTCTCGAACGCGAATCGTCACACGTCATCCTTTGCAGGGTAAGGATAACGCAACCGCCAGGAGCGGCGAGCCGCAGCGAGCCGGCCTGGCACTCCTGGCGGTTGGCATCACGAAACGGACACTTCCGATATTACGGCCACCTTGCGAACCATCTGGCGCAGCCTGGCTGCAAAGCGGCGGGGGTGTTTACTTGAGCGACTCGAGCAGCTTGGCGTTCTCGCTGCGCACAAAGTCGCCGTATTCCTTCATGCCGTCCTTGATCGACTTCTCGCCGCGCAACATGGCCGGCACATACTTGCCCAGCGCGCCATAGGCGATGCCGTAGCCGGGCATGCGATAGAAGTCGGTGCGCATCTGATCCATGGCCTTGACGACTTCGCCGGTCCAGTCCCAGCCGGCCTCGAACAGCGTCTGCTTGGCATTCTTGAACTCAGACTTGAGCCACGGGATGTAGGGCGGGATGTTGCCCCAGTCGCCCGTGACCTGCGCGCCTTCCAGCGTGCAGAAGGTGAACTCCATGAACGCCTTGACCAGATCGGGCTGCGGGTTGGTGTTGAACGAGACCAGTGTCGCGCCGCCCCACACGTTGGTGCGCGCCACCGCGCCAGGGTAGACGGGCACAAGCTGGTTGCGCCACTTGCCCTGTCCCTGCTCGGGGCTGGTCACTTCGGTCTGGAAGAAACCGCGCATCCAGGGCGGCGAGTAGGTGCCGGCCAGCTTGTTCTCCTTGATCGCGCCCCAGTACGGCGGCGAGAACCAGCCGGCGTTCAGGCCGGCGCCGGTGTCCCAGGCCTGCTTGGCGTACTCCATCGCCTGTATACCGATCTCGCTATCCACCAACACTTCCTCGCCGGTCTCGTCGGTGAAGTTGCCGCCCAGCGAGTAGAACGGCACGGCGAACATGAGGGTGCCCTGGCCGTCAAAGGTCTCTTCCATCACGAACAGACTGGCGTCTGTCTTGGCCTTGACCTCTTTGGCCATCTGCAGGAACTCGTCGTACTTGATCTCTTCGGTGACCGGGCCAACCCCGGCCTGTTCGACCAGATCAGGCCGCCACCACAGGTTGTTGGGCGTGATGTCACCGGGCATGCCCCAGTACTTGCCCTGGTACAGCGCCTCGGACAGCTTGGCCGGCGCCAGTTCTGCCTCGTGCTTCTTCACCACGTCGGTCACATCCAACAGAATGCCACGCCGCGCGTCGCGTTGCACGTTAGTGGCCTCTTGCCAGACCATGTCGGGCAGACCGCTGCCGGCGGCCAGAGCAGACTCAACCGCCTTATCCCATTCGGCCATCTCGGGCTGCTCGAACACCACCTTGGGATACTTCTTCATAAACGCCTGGCCGGCGCTGTAGATGGGGTGATCTTGATGGCCCCAGAACACCAGTTTGCCTTCCAACTCGCCAGACGACACAGCCGCTGGCGCTTCCTTCACCTCACCGGCAGCCGGCTCAGCCGGCTTGGGTGCCGCCTGTTGCGCCGGCGCGCAAGCTGCCAGGGCAGTGGCGGCTGCGCCCAGACCGGCGACCTTGAGGAATTCGCGTCGCGAAACAGATTTCATGTTACCTCTCCTCGCTAGATGTGGAACGGATATTGATGGGCAGGAAGTCCTCACTCTCTCCTGAAGAGCAACGGACAGCGTGCCTGACTGCCTTCATCTTAGTCTGCCCGCATGGTTGTGCGCAATACTCGCGGCCAAATACCGGCCACAAACCGGCCAACCCTCTTACCGCAGCGCCGGCAGGCTGGCTGCCGCAATCGACTGCCCAACGCGCCGGCTACGCTCATCTGGCAACTGAATGTGGATGCGCGCCGCCAGCTCCGGAAACTCTGCCCGGAGCACCTCGTTCGCGCCGTCCAGAATGAGTTGCCCGCCCCGGCCTGAAGTGCAGCGGCCCAGAATCAGCACATGCTTCAGGTCATAAAAGTCGGCGTAGTGGGCAATGCCATAGCCCATGAAGATGCCCATGCTCTGCCAGATTTGCAGCGCGCCGGCATGACCCGCTTCCAGCAGCTCTTGCGCAGCCTTGAGCTTCTCGGCATCGGGGACGCCGGCCGGCAGATCGATGCCGGCGCGGGGCGCCAGCCGGAACACACATTGTTGAGAGAAGTACAGCGCGCCCACGCCGCGATCGCCAGACCACTCGTCCACCGGCGCATTCGGGCTGTAGTCCACCGGCGCAAAAGCCAGCTCGCTCAACCAGCCGGTGATGTTTCCCTGCCGGTCGACATAGCCGGCCGCTTCGCTCGACCCCAGCGCAAGGCCCAGGATGCCGGTGTCTTCCAGTGACATTGCGCCGGCCAGCGCCGTTACATCGCCATCATTGATGACTTCCAGCGGCACGCCCATCTCGTTGCGAATGCGCAGGAACAGGGTGCGCACCTCATCGAACCGCTCTTTGGGCACGCCACGGAACAAGGAGGCGATCATCGGGCGGTTGTTGATGATGATGCCGGCCGAACTGCCGCCAATAGCGTCCACGCGCGGCAGATGGGCCGCCGCCGACTTCAAGCCGGCCATGATCTCGCGGTAGTGGTATTCGGGGTCGCTGTGCTTGCGCGGCTCCCACACCACCTCCTCGCTGTACACCGCCTGGCCATCGATCACTGCCGAGGCTTTGCGATCCGAAGCGCCCAGGTCGAACCCGATCCGGCAACCATCGAGATGCCGGCCCAGAGGCTTGCCGCTCTCGCGCGCCGGGGACACCTCCTCCGCTGCGCAAGGGACGACGGTGAAGGTGCGCTCATAGACATCCTCGCCCATGAAGTGATAGTCAAAGCGGCGTTCGCCGGCCGGCGCATAGCACTGCCGGATGTGCTCGCCGATGCGGCGCGGGCCGCCCACATACACTTTCCAGCCACCGCGCTGCCAGAGCAGGAACTTGACCAGGCGCTCGGCATAGCGCAGATTGGCGCCGGCCCGGGGATGCTCATCCGCAAAGACAACCGTCTCGTAGCGCGACAGTTCACCGTCGTTACGCTCGACGCCGAGGACGAGCGGCACGCCGGCGCCCGAATCCATCACCGCCTGCCGGAAGGCGCGATTCGCCAGCGCGGCCGGACGAAACCCTTCATCGAGCGGGGGCACGAAATGCGGTTCAACCAGAGTGAAGTCTTCCATGCTGTGATCTTATACCTCCACACCACGCAGGGTTGTAGTCACGCGCTGCATTCCGCGTGGTTATGCTGTCACCGGCCAACAGTAATAATCCGCAGCGAGGCTGCCGGTCGGGCACAACGCTGTCAGCACCTGCTCGGCCCACATGGCCCAGCGCATCACCTTGCGATAGTATGCGCGGTTGAAACGGACAAGCGTGCCGTGCCCGGCAGCGACCAGGTCAGGCCGCCAGTCGATGGCAAGCTGCGCGCTGCGCATGAACCCCTCGCGAAAACGCGAGCCGTTGTAAGCGCAAAAACCGCCGCTGCCATTCCAGCGCGACGGCGGTTGGAAGCTGTCGCCTCCAAACAAGACTTTGTGCCCATCGATACGCGTCATGAACGCGGCGTGCCACCACGTCTGGCCGGGATAGTGTCCCACACGAAACGCATATTCGTTCCACTGCCATTCCCCCGCCGCCGGCCAGACATAGTCCGGCAGCACCGCCGCTTTGACGGGCCACGGCACGTCCATCGCGTCGGGATCGCGCAAAGGCGCGGCCACTTGCGGGTGCAACCACACTACCGCGCCATGTTTGGCCCGCGCAAGCGGCAGCCCGTCGGAGTGATCGAGATGGTAGTGCGTGGCCGTTGCCGCCGTCACACGGGGATGACCGATCTCGGCCAACAGCGTATCGAGTTGATCCATGTTGCGTGACCAGGGGTCAATGAGCAACGCCTCACCGCTGGCCGACACGAGCAAATAGCTGTTCTCGCCGAACTGGTAGAGATGCGGCAACACCTGCCGCGCGCCGCGCGCCAGAATGCGCAGAGGCGGCACATAGGCATCCTTTTCGCCCACTGCAATCTGGCCTTTTGCGCGAACCAGATCGAGGAGCCGGCGCGACAGCGTCGCCAGGGTTGGCCTGATGCCGGCCTCGATCACCGGCCCGTGCGATGGGCACAGCAAATCGATGCCGATCCCGCGCAGGCGTTCGACGCCCTGCCAGGCAGCCAGCGCGCCGGCCCCCGTCCAGTGGTCCCATTCCAGGTTGTAGGGCTGCCACAGCGTGCCGCCGGCATAAGCAGCATCGCCGCAAAACACCACCTGCCGGCCATCCACATCGACGATGATCGAGACCGCGTTCGGCCCATGCCCCGGCGTATGGATGAACCGCACACGCGAAACGCCCCAGAACAGATCTGTCCAGCCCGCCATATCGTACTGAATGCGAGCGAGCACAGGGGCCGCCCGGCTGACCGCATCCATCGGCAGAACCGCATAGCTGCGCGGCACGCCGGCGTCGCGCCGCGTGCGCCAGAACTCGGCGATTCCTTCAGGCGACAGAAAGTCCTGCTCACCGGGCGGCGCGTGAATCTGAATCGAGCCATCGTGCGATTGGGTGGCCGGGTGGTTGACCAGATGGATCAATCCACTGCACTGGTCGGCGTGGTGATGGGTGAGAAAGATGTGTCGCAGTGGCGGCAGGCCCAACGCAGCGAACTCGGCCAGCCAGTTGCCCGAGCCGACATCGATGGCGATTGCGCTGTCATCGCCGGCGATCACGTACACATTGCACGTGTCTTCGAACAGAAGCAGATGGTTGGAAAGCTGGCGCATTTGGCTCTACGTGTATCACAACTGGCGGATGCGCCAAAACGGGCTAACATGGGCCGCGTCAGCATCCATTCAGAATCGATACACAACAGGAGGCGCAGCATGGACAAACCCGCTTGCCGGGTCGCGGTCGTCACCGGCGGCCACAGTTACGACGTGCCGAATTTCCACCGGCTGTTCCGCGATCTTGCGGGCGTGGATGCGTACATCCAGTCGATGGATGATTTCGCGTCCTCGCCGAAAGAGACGCGGCAGAGCTACGACGCGGTGGTGTTCTACATCATGTTAATGGCCGGCCCGACAGACGAGGGGCTGGCCTGGTATGCCGGCAAGCCGCTGACCGCGTTGAGCGAACTGGGTGAGACATCGCAGGGCATCGTGGTGTTGCACCACGCCCTGCTGGCCTACCCGGAGTGGCCGGCCTGGGGCGAGCTGGTCGGCATCCCGCAGAATCGCAACTTTGGCTATCACTTCGGCGAGACGGTGACTACGCGCATCGACAACCCCGCCCACCCCATTACGCAGGGCATCGGCAGTTGGACGATGGTGGATGAGACCTACATCATGCCCGACGCCGGCCCGGACAGCGACGTGCTGCTGAGCTACGATCACCCGAAGAGCAATCGCACCATCGCTTGGGCGCGCGCC
>DAOUDB010000277.1:0-17301 GCA_034431495.1 Thermoflexales bacterium | reverse complement strand
GTCTGTTAACACAAGCGCATCTGCCGGCTGCCATCCATAGCCACCGCCCACCAGCGCATCATGCTGCCCCACCAGCTCGCCATTGGCATTGACCAGATGCGCGAACCAGGCCAGGCCGGCCATATCATCTGTCAGCGCGCGTCGCTCCCATTCGACCATCAGGGCGACGGAGCCGCCGGCAGTCGTCCGGCTACCCACCCACACCCGCGCAGCCCGCAGGCGCTCGCCAAACTCGATCGGCCCGATGGGCACCGGCAAGAGATCGTCCGCCACGCCAAAGGCCGCCACACGCCAAGGATCGAAGAACTCATTGCGGGCGCGAAAGGCCCGCGCGCTGAGCCATTGTTCCGTGGTATTGGCAGGGTCGGCCTGAGCGGCATCGGTGAGCAAAAACAAGCGCGATCGTTCCAGCAGCCGGCGCGCAGGGTCATCGTCGCCCTCTTGCGCCTGATCCGGCGCAAGACCAATCAGCGGAGCCGGCAACCGATACGCGTGCAAGACCTGCTCCAATCGCGCCGGCGCCACAAGAACAACAGCGCTATCCCGCGTGATGCGCGCGCTGATATCGGCCAGCGATTGCTCAAGGGCAGCATCGACCGGCGACGGCATCCGCCACCAGACTTCAGGCCCGTGATGCCGCATCACCTCCAGACCCGAGACGGCCTGGAAGAATGCGGGATCGATGAGCAACGGTGATGCAGACAACGACTCCGGCTTCACCAGCGGGCCGAGCAGGCCGCGCCCGGCCAGGTCGCCTTCGGTAATAAATGTATGCGTCATCGCGCCAATGCCGGACACGCCGATCGAGACACACGCCACGAACGCAGCGCCGGCCAGGGCGAGGCGTCGCGCGATCAACGGCGCGCGCAGTGCTTCGGTCACAGTTGCGCCGGCTGCAATCGCCCAGAGCGGCAGAATCGGCGCAAGAAAACGCGGCCCCCAGTTGTAGCCGCCCCACCACATGCTCCAGTAACTGAAGAACGCAAGATAGATCAGGGCGCCAGCGGCCGCCGCAAACACGGGCGCGCGCCGATGAGGTTGTATCCAGGCCGCGCACACCAGGCCGGCAATGCCTACCAGCACAATCGGGTTGTAGAACACCAGTCCGCGATACGGGCTGAGCAGCAACCCATACATCCGCGTCAACGCCGCCGGCCAGGAGAAGTACGGCGCGCTCCACTCCAACAGCGACAGGCCGGTTTGCGTGGGCGCGCCAAAGCGCGCCACGTTGTAAATTGCCAGCCCGATCGCCCAGGGGGCCAGACCTGCAATCAATGCGGCCAATGCAATTCCCGCCTGGCCGGCACGGCTGACTGAGGAGACCGGCGTGGAGGCGCCACCTCGAACGGCGCGATAGGCCAGGAAGACTGCGAACACCGGCAACAGAACCGCGTTGGAGTAGGAAGCAGCCACGGCGCCACCCAGTGCCAGCCCCACCACCAGGCCGGCCCACCCCACCCTGCCGGGAGCCATCGCCATCACCCAGCGCCAGGCCAGCGCCACGCACAATGCAGCCGCCGGCTCGGTGAACAACCGCTTGCTGTAAGCCCAGGCCATGCTGCCCAGCGCATACACCAGCCCGCCGGCCACAGCCAGCCAGATTGGCGCGCCGGCTTCCCGCACACAGCGCGTCACCACTGCCGCCGCAAGCGCAGTCAGAATCACATTGACGAGCATGGCGGCCACCACCGGATCGCCGCCGGGCACAAGCAACGCCAGCTTCACCAGCGGCACAGCCAGAATCGATGGCAGGATGCCCTTCCCGGAGTAGAAGTGGCCGTCAGGGCCAAAATCCCCAACCCCTGTGAAAGGCGGCTCGCGCATACCCGGCGCGGTGGAAGCCAACAGATCAATGTCGAGCGCGCCGCGTTGCGCGAGGTTGTAAGCCAGCCCGTATACGGCAATCTCATCGACAGATTGCAGCCGACCGCCGAATGCGATCAGGCATGCCAACAGCGCGGCCACGCCTACTACAACTTCCGGCTTGAGCAGCACTCGGCGCATGTGGATGCCTGCGACTACAGGATCAGCATGGCGTCGCCAAATGAATAGAAACGATAGCGCCGGCGAATCGCCTCGTGATAAGCCTGCCACATCAAGTCCATGCCCATGAATGCGCCGATCATGGCCAGCAGTGTGGAACGTGGCAAGTGGAAGTTGGTGATCAGCGCGTCCACAGCGCGAAAGCGATAGCCCGGCGTGATGTAGATAGAAGTGAATCCGCGAAACGGCGCGATATGCGCCAACGCATCTGCGCCCTGGGCTGCCGTCTCCAGCGCGCGCACACTCGTTGTGCCCACAGCCACGACACGTCCGCCGGCAGACCTGGCCTGGCGGACGCGCAGCGCGGTTTCCGGTGGCACGTCGCACCACTCGGTGTGGATGCGGTGCGTCTCCACTGTTGCTTCGGCGATCGGCTTGAAGGTGTCCAGACCGATGTGCAACGTCACGAAAGCAGTTCCGATGCCGCGCTGGTCGATCGTCCGAATCAGCTCCGGCGTGAAGTGCAGGCCGGCCGTCGGAGCGGCCGCCGATCCGGCAATGCGGGCATAGACCGTCTGATAGCGCGCCGGGTCGTCGGGCTGCTGATGGATGTAAGGCGGAATCGGCATCAGGCCGATGCGCTCCAGAAGCGGCTCCACCGGCGCGTCGAACTCGACCAGCCGGCTGGCCGCATCGGCATCCTCGGCGCCGGGCAAGCGCTGCGCCGCGCCCCGTATGGTTTGCGCGTCTGGCGCATCGATCACAAACTCGCGCACGCGATGGCCGCCCACCAGCGCCTCCCATCGCGTCGCATCGAGTTTGCGCAGCAACAGGATTTCCACCTTTCCGCCGGTCGGCTTGCGCGCATGGATGCGGGCCGGAATCACGCGCGTGTCGTTGGCCACCAGCAAGTCTGGCGCGCGCAAGAGAGAGGGCAGGTCGCGGAAAACGTGGTGCTCGATACGCCCGGATGACCGCTCGATCACCATCAGGCGCGACGAATCCCGCGGCTCGGCCGGCGTTTGGGCAATCAGGTCAGGGGGCAGATCGTAGTCCAGTTCGCTGGTTTGCATCGACAGTGCCGGGCGTAGCAGATCGGAGTCCGCTCTAGGTTAGAATGGAATAGATAGGTTGATTATAGGCGGCGCGAGATGCTCTGGGCTGGCCCACAGCACTGACGCGGCGCTAGCGCGAATCTCACAAGAATCTAAGACGCAGATGTTAGTCTTTCGAAAATTTAAGCAATGTTCAGTTGACAAGTTGAGTCGGTAAGATGCCAAAGAGCTTAAGAAACAACCTGATCCCGTTGATCTTGATCGCGCTCGTTGTCGCCTACGCGGCCATGGCCTTCGCGCAGCGACCCGGCCCGCGCGCCGAAGACGCAACACTCAATCAACTGGTCAACGAGATCAACAGAGGCAATGTCCGGACAATCAGCGTCACCGCAGACGGCACAAGCCTGCGCGCGACGACCGGCGACAACCGGGCCATGGTTCTAAACAAGGAACCGACGGTCGACACGATCCAGTTATTGCGCAACTACGGCGTGACAGCCGAAGCGTTGAAAACGTTCGACTATCGGGTCGAGTCGGTGCCGATCCTCGCCCAGTTGTTGTCGAGCGGGTTGTTCTACCTGCTTCCCATCCTGCTGATCGGCGGCTTCTTCCTGTTCACCATGCGACGCGCGCAGAGCGGGGCCGATCAGGCATTCTCGTTTGGCCGCAGCCGGGCCAAGCGCATCACCTCCGAGACACCGGTCGTTACATTTGCCGATGTGGCCGGCTGTGACGAGTCCAAGATGGAACTGGTCGAGGTGGTCGAGTTTCTGAAGAACCCGGAGAAGTTCATTCAACTGGGCGCGCGCATTCCGAAGGGCGTTCTGTTGGTCGGCCCGCCTGGCAGCGGCAAGACGCTGCTGGCTAAGGCAGTGGCCGGTGAAGCCGGCGTGCCCTTCTTTAGCCTGTCCGGTTCCGAGTTCGTCGAACTGTTCGTGGGCGTCGGCGCAAGCCGTGTGCGCGACCTGTTCGATCAGGCCAAGAAGTCGGCGCCCTGCATCATCTTCATCGACGAGATCGACGCTGTTGGCCGGCAGCGCGGCGCCGGACTGGGCGGCGGCAACGACGAGCGCGAACAAACGCTCAACCAGATGCTGGTCGAAATGGACGGGTTCAACACCGACACGAACGTCATCGTCATCGCCGCGACCAACCGGCCGGACATTCTTGATCCGGCTCTGATGCGCCCCGGCCGGTTCGACCGCCGCATCGTGGTCGACGCGCCCGACCTGTTGGGCCGCGAGGCCATCCTCAAAGTGCACGTGCGCGGCAAGCCGGTCTCCCCCCAGGTGGATCTTAAGACGATCGCAAAACAGACCCCCGGCTTCACCGGCGCCGACATCGAAAACCTGGTCAATGAAGCTGCCATCCTTGCAGCCCGCGCCAACAAGAAAGAGATCGACCAGAGCCTGCTGCAAGAGGCCATCGAGAAGATTGCGCTGGGGCCAGAGCGCAAGAGCCGGCTGATGACGCCGCGCGACAAAGAAGTGGTGGCCTATCACGAGGCCGGGCACGCTGTTGCGGCCGCGCTGACGCCAGAAGCAGGTCTGTCATTGCAGAAAGTGACCATCATTCCCAGAGGCCCCACCGGCGGCACAACCTGGTACACACCCGAAACCGAAGACATGATCGGCAGCCGGACACGCAAGGCCATGGAAGGCAACATCGTCACGCTGTTAGGTGGGCGCGCGGCTGAGGAAATTGTGTTCGGCGATGTCACTGCCGGCGCCGCCAACGACCTCGACCGCGCCTCAGAACTGGCGCGCGTCATGGTGCGGCAGTACGGCATGAGCGACGAAATCGGGCCGGTCTCGTTTGGCGAACGCAACGAGATGGTCTTCCTGGGCCGCGAACTGGCCGAGGGCCGCAACTACAGCGAGAAGGTGGCCGAGATCATCGACAGCGAAGTGAGCAAGCTCATCCGCACGTCGTACGATCGGGTTCGCAGGCTGCTCTCCGACAACCGCGACCGGCTCAATCAGGTCGCGCAAGCATTGCTGGAAAAGGAGACGCTCGACCGTGACGAGTTTAAGGTCATCATGGGATTGAACTAGCGCGAGCGTCAGGCCAAACAGTGCGGACGATCAGGTTGCGCCATCTGGCGCCTGATCGTCCGCTGTTTTTTCCGCGCTCGCTTCACCGGGCCGGGTTAACCGCTCAAGCTTGGCCAGCATTTCTGCCCACCCCACGGCAGACAGGCCATAGCGCACTTGCAATTGCTCACTGCTCCATTTCCCCGCGCGGAAGTCGCGCACCGCGCATGTCCAGCGCAGCATCTCGAACGTGAGCGCAGATATGCCGGCCTGCGGCGCGATCTTGCGATTGAAGATGTACTCTAGATTGCGGCCGGTGCAGTCAAACAGCCTGTCCTGAGGGCCGCAATCATAGCGATCGATATGGGCGCGCACAACCCGGGCGCATTCATCGCTGATGGGAAGCCGGCGATCCTTGAACTGCAAGTGCCGTTTGTCGTAGCGCACCCAGATGCTTGCGCCTTCGGGATCATCGAGCGCCACATCTGATCCGAGCAGATTCAGACACTCGCCCTTCTTGATGCCAGTGTCCAGCACCAGCAGAATGGCAGTCAACGGGCGCATTTCGAGTCGGGCAGAGTGCGCCAGCACGCGCGCCGCCTGCATCACGGCAGACACTTCGGCGTCCGACAGATGTTCGGGCAAGGGATCGACGAACGGCTTGTAGGCCACGCCGTCAGCGGGATCAAGGGTGATCTGACCTGTCTCGTGCAACCAACGGAAGAAGACTTTGAGCGAGGTGAGCCGGCGTTCGATCGACTTGGGACTGGCTGCCACACGGCTGCGCGCCTGCTCGGCCAAAAAGCCGTTGATATGCTCGGCAGTGATGCGCGCCACAGGCAAATTACCGCCGGCCCGCGCATCTCCATACAGATACCGGCTGAAAATGCGCACATCGCCCAGAAACGCCTTGCGCGAGTTGTCGCTGAGCGACCGCCGCGCCAGATGCTGCTCATAGCGAAGCAGCGCGTCTTCCAACGTGAGTCCAGTTTCGCGCGCCATGCGCCAAGTTTAGCACAAGTGTTCTAACTATAATCAGCGCCATTCTTCCAACCCACCCAATCATCCAGGAGAGCGCGCAATGACCGACCACGTCAAGTTATTCATTCCAGGGCCTGTCGAAGTCCGGCCAGAGATTCTCAAGGCGCAGGCTGCGCCGATGATCGGACATCGCGGCAGACCATTCGAAGCCTTGTATAGCCGCATTCAGGAGAAACTGCGCCAGGTGTTCTTCACCAGCCGGCGCGTGCTGCTCAGCACATCATCCGGCACCGGCCTGTGGGAAGGAGCAGCGCGAAATTGCGTCACCGACGATCCGGCGCGCGGCGCGCTGGCAACCGTATGCGGCGCCTTCAGCGAACGCTGGGCCGATGTGCTCGAGATGAACGGCAAAGCCGTCACGCGCCTTACGGTCGAGCAGGGTCGCGCCATCAAGCCGGAGATGGTTCGCCAGGCCATCCTCGACCACCCTACCCCCTTCGACGCCATTGCCATCGTGCACAACGAGACCAGCACCGGCGTGATGAACCCCCTGCCGGAAATCGTGGCCGTGGTAAAGGAACTGTCTCCCGATACCCTCATTCTGGTCGACGCTGTCAGTTCACTGGCCGGCGTGAAAATCGACTTCGACAGCCTCGGCCTCGACGTGCTGCTGACCTCCTCGCAGAAATGCTTCGGCCTGCCACCCGGCCTGGCGTTCGCCGCCGTCAGTGATCGCGCCATGGCGCGCGCCAAAACGATCAAAAATCGCGGCTACTATTTCGATTTTGTCGAGCTGGAGAAATTCCTGCTGAAGAACAACACGCCGGCCACGCCGGCCATTTCACTCATGTTTGCACTCGACAAACAGCTCGACGACATGCTGGCCGAAGGGCTTGAGGCGCGTTTCGCACGCCACGCGCGCATGGCTGCCATGACACGCGAGTGGGTGCTCTCGCGCGGGTTCGGCTTATTTGCGGAAGCCGGCTACGAATCGTTGACTGTGACCTGCGCCGCTAACACGCGCAAGGCCGACATCAGCGCCATGAACAAGTACCTGGCCACACAAGGGATGCACATCTCGGATGGGTACGGATCGCTGAAGGGCACGACCTTCCGCATCGCGCACATGGCCGATCTGACAGAAGCGGATCTGTCCGATCTGTTCGCGGCTATGGATCGCTTTCTGGCGTCGTAGCAGCAACGCCGGCGGCGTGCCCCGACTTGCCCCCTACCCTAACCCTATGGCGTCGGGGCAGCCGTCGGTCCGATGCTTGCCTGCATCAGCATGGCATAGCGGTAGCGCGCGAGGGCATACAGCGCGTCATTTCCCGCTTCCTGAGCAAGCTGCGCAGAGCGATCGACATCCAGCATGGCCTGATAGACATCCCCCTTGCCTTCGTAGCCGGTGGCGCGCAGGTAATAAGCCTCGGCAGAGTTCGGGGCAATCGCCAGAACGGCGTCGGCATCAGCGATCACATCGTCGTAGCGCCCGACGCGGATGTACGCCTGGCCGCGCATCAGATAGAACTCGATCTCGTCGCGGGCATATTGGCGGGCCTTCTCGAATGCCTGCTCGCTCCCATCCTCGTCACCCATCAGCCTGAGCAGGATGCCTTTCCATGCCAGCAGCTCCATGCTATCGGGCGCGACACTCAGGCCGGCCTCAACCTCGGCCAGCGCTGCCGGCAGATCGCCGGCATCGAGTTTCACGCCGGCATTGCTGACCGCGTCGGAGATCGGGTTGTATGGAAAGAGAAAATCGCGAGCCAGGAACACGATCACGCCCAGCGCCGCCAGGACGACACCCGCCGTCACCAGACGCTGCAACAGGCGGCGACGGTCCAGCGCGATCTTCGCATCGAGCTGCCACCAGAGATCGTCTGGTTGTGCGTCAAACTGCCGTCGAAACTGCTCGAATGCAGCCATGCCACCCAACGCCTTCACCAGCAATTTGGCGTTTCGCAGCGCGCGATCATCAAGCCCGGACAGTCTGGCCCGTTCGGGGCGCAAGTCGATGCCGGGCGAGTCGCGCTCCAACTGGTCGACCATGCGGTGCGCCTCGTGCAACGTCGCCAATAGGTCGCGCGCCGCGTCGGGCGTGTCGAAGCGAAGTATCTTTTCGGCGTGGTCAATCCGCAGTCGCAGCCAATCGGCGTCGCTGAGCACGGTGACTTGCTGCTGTAACTTCCCCATAGGTGATTTCAACCGCTGTGCCGGAAATGCAAGATGTCGCCGTCGCGAGCCACGTACTCCTTGCCCTCCAGACGCAGCCGGCCTTTGTCGCGCGCGGCGGCCAGGCTGCCCAGGCGTGTGAGGTCATCGTAGCTGACCGTCTCGGCCCGGATGAAGCCCTTCATGATGTCGGTGTGAACGGCGCCAGCGCACTCGAGCGCTGTTGCGCCGGCGCGCACGGTCCACGCCCGCACCTCATCCTCGCCCACCGTGAAGAACGACTGCAAGCCCAGCAGTCTGTAAGACGACCGTATCGCCTTGACCAACCCCGGCTCGTCGATGCCAAAATCGGCCAGATAAGCCGCCGCTTCGTCCGCCGGCAACTCGGCCAGCTCGGCTTCGATTTTGCCTTTCATCGTCACGACATCGGTGTGCTTATGCGGCGAACTGACCGGCTTTGACCAGGGCATCTCGCCTTCGTTGACAATGATGAGCGCCGGCTTGAGCGTGATCAATCCGTAGCCGCGCAACCCGCGCGCCTGTTCGTCGGTGAAATCCAGCTCGCGCACCGGGCGCTCTTCTTCCAGCGCAGCCTTCATTTGCTCGAAGAGCGGCAGTTCGCGCTGCAACAGATCGCGGTCGCGCGCGCCTTTCTTGATGCCTTCGTCCAGCTTCTCCAGCCGGCGCTCGACCGTGACCAGATCCGTCAGAATGAACTCCGATTCCAGCTTGCGCAGATCCCGCTCCGGATCCACGGAACCGTCGGGATGCGGAACTGTGTCGTCGTCGAACGCGCGCAACACCAGGGCGAGCGCATCCATGGTCGCCAGCGTGTTGAGCAACTGGCCGCTGAATCCCTGCGCGCTGATCTCGCGCTCACTGCCGCTGATGTCGGAATAGCGCACCTGGGCGTAGATCGTCTTGCGCGGATTGAACATTTTGCTCAACGTGTCCACGCGGGGGTCCGGGACATTCACCGCAGCAGTGAACACTTCGAGCTTGCCGGCGCCCCCCACACCGGTGGGACGGCCGGCCCGGGTCAGCGCGTTGAAGATGGTGGTTTTGCCGCTAAGTGGTAAGCCGATGATGCCGATTTGCATGGAGATGCCGCTAACTGGTTGCCGATCGCCGGCGGCCGGAAACCGCATCGCAGCCGCCGGTCGCCGGTTGACAGCTACTTGCTTTCATCAGACGGCGCAGCGTCTGGTTTTACTTCTTCTGCCGGTTTTCGCGCCGCAGCGCGGGCCAACTCATTGTTGATGGAACGCAACGTGTCGAGCACGCCGCCACGCATCTCAGTCACCAGTTGCGGGCCGTGCGCGGTCTCCCACGCATTCTTGACGCCATCCTTGGCCTTCTTCAGTTTATCGTCTTGCTTGAGCTGCTCGATTGTGTCGTTGACCGACTTGCTGAACTGCTCCAGCCCTTTGGTCACTTCGCGCTCGATGCTCTTGCGTTCTTCAGATTCCCAGTACGACTTGATCAGCGCGCATAGGTTCTCGCTCAGCCGGCTCAATTCCTGTACGAACTCGGACCCGGCCTGCGTGGGCGGGGATGCCGGTTCAGTCGCCTCCGGTGTCGTGGGGTTGTTCTCGGTGGTTGTATCTGACATCTCTCATCTCCTTTGCGCGTCCAGGGCTATTCCCCGGGCGCCACACGTGGAGGATTCTAGTCGTCCGCAAAGCTGCTGCCTGACAGAGACATGACCTTAGCAGACAAATCGCAATTGTACTATGCTCGGATTCTCCAACCCTGCAAAATCCGGAGGCCAGTTTGGATACCATGCTCGCGGCCGTCTTGTGCGATTTCAACGATCTGCGCGTGGAGCAGGTCCCCATCCCGCGCGCCGTCGACTATGGGGATGTCATCGTGCGCATCAAATCGTGCGGCATTTGCGCGACAGACTACAAAGCCATCAAAGGCATCCGCCGCAACGTCAGCTTTCCGTTCATTCCGGGCCATGAACCCAGCGGCATCGTGGCAGAAGTCGGCCCAGGCGTGGTGCACTTCAAGCCGGGCGACGAAGTAATCGTCATGCCATCAGGCTATTGTGGACACTGCCGGCATTGCCGGGCCGGCAACACCCACTATTGCGACCACGCCTTCACCACCGGCGGCGACGGGCCAAAAGACGTGTGGCCCGGCGCATTCGCCGAGTACATGCGCACCAAAGAAAGCAGCCTCTTTGCCAAACCTGTGGGAATCTCATTCGACGCAGCTGCGCTCACCGAACCGTTGTCCGGCGCTTGGAAGGGCGTCATTCAGTACAGCGAGATGAAAGCGGGCGACGATGTCGTCGTGATCGGCGTCGGCAGCATTGGCCTGCTGTGTCTGATGGTGGCGCGGGCAGCCGGCGCGGGCCGGCTGGTCGCCATCGACACGAGCGCCTATGCGCTGCGCAACGCCCTGTCCCTGGGCGCCACCCATGCCGTCAATCCCGCCAAAGAGAACGCCCGACAGCGCGTCTACGAGATCATGCCAGAGGGGCCGGATGTCATCATCGAGGCCGCCGGCCCGATTGAAGCTGTCAGACTGATGGTGAACCTGCGCCGGCGCGGCACAAAATGGAATGTATTCGGCATCACCACACATGAAACATTCGAACTGGACGGCGGGCACACCCATTTCCTTGAAGGCCGCATGGATGCCAGTTTCGGCACAACGCCGCTTGCCATGACCAAAGCCATCCGGCTCATGGATTGCGGACTGGTGGATGTGGAGCGAATCATCTCTCACCGATTTCCGCTCTCGCAGATTCACCAGGCGCTGGACGTGATGAGCGGGCCGGATCGGAACAAGATCATCATTCATCTGTAACGCAACCCCATGAAAGCAATTGTGAACACCGGCCCTGGCCGTCTGGAGTGGATGGACTGGCCAACGCCCACACCAGCGGCAGGCGAGGTGCTGATTCGCACCGGCGCAGTCGGCATCTGCGCCACCGACATCGAAATGATCGCCGGCTGGGATCGCACCGGCTTCCCCAGCATTCCAGGACACGAGTGGGCCGGAACGATCATTTCGACCGGCGCGGGCGTCGACCCACAACTGGCCGGCCGGCGGTGCGTGGCAGAGAATGTCCTGTCCGACGGCGGCGAGGTAGGTTTCGAGCATCCGGGCGGCTACGGTCAATTCTTCACGACTGAAGCAAGCCGCGTTCAGACGCTGCCGGATGATTTTCCGTTCGAGCAGGCTGCGCTGATCGAGCCGGTCGCTGTCTGCGTGCGCGCGCTGCGTCGATTAAGCCCGGCGTGCTGTTTTAAGGAACCCGTGTTACTCCTGGGCGACGGCGCCATTGGCCTGATCCTGCTGGCGTTGCTGATCCACCACGGCGTGCACGATGTCACACTGGTGGGTGGCCGTGAACGACGCCTGCGCCTGGCTGCCGACATCGGCGCCGACGCAGCTATCAATTACCACACGATCCACGGCGATCTGGCAACCGGACTGGCAGCCGCCACACGCGCAGACTTTCGAACAATCATCGAGGCATCTGGATCAGCGCGAGCCTTGCAAGCATCTTTGCAGTTGGCCGCGCCGCAGGCCGATATCGCCATTGTGGGGGACTACGGTTCGAGCCGGGCAGATTTCACATGGAATCACCTGCTCCACCGCGAATTGCGGCTGGTCGGCAGCAATGCCAGCGCCGAGGCATGGCCAGAGGCCGTGCAACTCGTGGTCGGAGAACATATCCCACTGGACAAAATGATCACGCATCGGTTTCCGGCCGAGCAGTTCAGGGTTGGCTTCGACCTCGTTCAACGCCACGACCCCGATGTGATCAAAGTGGTGCTGTGCTGGACCTGACCGCCACACAACGGACTGAATTGAGGCGCGTGAATTCGTTGACACCAGTTTTCGCTTGTGATATATTGCACAAGCTTTGGCACGGGCTTGGGGAATGCTCGCAAGAAGGAGCATTCCCTTTGTTTGTGTGGTGAATGAGATGTAGCGCGACGCGATGTGAACTGGCGCGGGGAGGGCATGAGAGCCACTTGCCGCATAGCCACCACAAACCAAAAGCTCGATGCGCGCACTGATCAATGTATTGTAAGGAGTGAAGAATGGCAGAGACTACCCCGACGCCGGCGTCGACGCCGGCAGACGCAACACCTTCCACACCTGCCCCACCCTCCGGCCCAAAACCGGCCGCACCGCGACCGGCCCCAGCCGCTGGCGCAAGTCCGGCAGGCACTGCGGCTGCGCCGAAACCGCCAGCCCCAAAGCCGGCAGCCAAACCCGCCGAAGCACCGCCGCCGCCACCCCAGAATGTTACCCGGCGTGAGTTCCTGAACTACGTCTGGGGCGCTTCGATGGCATTGATGCTAGTGCAGACAGTCGGCATCACCGTGCTTTTCGCGCTCCCACGTTTCCGCGAAGGCGAGTTCGGCGGCAAGATTCGTGTCAGCACAGCCGACTTCCCAGCATTGAATGCTGCGCCAACCGAAAATACCCTCGGCAAGTTCTGGATGGTCAACACCGATCAAGGCATCCAGGCTATATATAAAGTCTGCACTCACCTGGGATGTTTGTACTTCTGGGATGACCTGTCCAAACGATTCGCCTGCCCGTGCCACGGCTCACAATTCGAATACAACGGCAAATGGATCGCCGGGCCGGCGCCGCGTGACCTCGATCGTTTCGCGTTCGAAATACTGGACGCCAACGACCAGGTCATTGCTGAATCACTGGACGGTAAGCCACTCCCCCTGCCAGCCAACGCAGCGGCAGTGCGGGTCGACACCGGCAAAAAAGCCCTCGGAACATCTCACTTCTAGCCGCCTGAATCAGCAACCACAGCCCGACCATCGATGGCTGCCGTGTCGTGTGTCGTGTGTCGTGTGAGGAGGATTAGTGCATGTCTGTTATCGGCAAGAGATTAGTAGATCAGGTCAGATCCACCGGTTGGAAATCGACTATTGCCCAGCGCCTGGATGATGGATTCACCCGTTTTACCGCCGGGCTGTCGTGGAACGACGTTCGCGGCGTGTTGCGTGGCGACCCGGCCCCCAAGCCAAACCCGCGCGTCAAGCCCCACACTGAGGCTTTCTGGTTCCACATCCGCCCGACCTTTTACCACGAGGCAGTCACCACGCTATACCCGACATTCCGCCTCGGCCTGTTGTCGGCGGTGTTCTTCACTATCGAGATCATCACCGGCATTTTCCTGATGATTTTCTACACGCCCGCACCCGAGCGCGCGTACACCAACCTGATCGACATCCTGACCAACGTGCCGTTCGGGTCTTTCATGCGCGACCTGCACCGCCTGGGCGCCGAGGCAATGGTCATTGTGGTGACGCTGCATATGGTGCGCACGTTCACTACTGGCTCGTACAAGAAGCCGCGCCAGTTCACCTGGTTCACGGGCGTTGTGCTCCTCGTCGTCACGCTCTTTCTGTCATTCAGCGGCTACCTGTTGCCCTGGGACCAACTTTCATTCTGGGCGGTCACCATCGGCACCTCGATGGCCGACGCCGCGCCGGTATTCGGACCAACTGTAAACCTGCTGCTGCGCGGCGCTCCCGACATTGGAGCCGGCGGCCTGTTGCGCTTCTACTTGATGCACGTGGTGCTCTTCCCGCTAATCGGTGTCATCTTCGTCGCTGTGCATTACTACAAGGTCGTGCGGTGGGGTATCAGCCTGCCGCCTGAGATGGAGCCGGTTGGTGAGGACAACGCGCGCAAAGTTCCGCCAGACAAGCGCGTCAATTTCCTGCCGGACATCGCCACCAATGAGATCATGTATGCGGGCATCGCCTTTGCGGTGCTGGCCATCTCGTGCATCACATGGTACAACGCGCCGCTCGAAACCCATGCCAACCCACTGGCCACCCCCAATCACACCGTCGCGCCGTGGTATTTCTACTGGCTCCAAGGCTTGTTGAAGATTCCACACATCATTCCCATTCTGCCCGGCCCAATCGCCGCCGGGGCGGACCAGTTCTTTGCCAACGTGCTGGGCCTGACCCCGAAAGTCTTCTGGGGCGTCATCGTCGGCCCGCTGGTGTTTGTGCTGCTGTTCGCCATCCCCTACATTGATCCCAATCCCAGCCGGCGCTATGGCGATCGCAAGATCATGCTGGCGCTCGGCGGCGTGTTCGCCGCGTTGATCCTGTACCTGTCGCTGGCCGGCATCCCCACCGGTGTGCCGGTGACCGGCTTCGGCTATGTCGGTGGGACGCCACCCTCGGAAATCGCCCAGGAATTCATGCCTGATGAAGGCGAAGGCGAGCTGATGACCATCCCCTTCGATCAAATGATCGTCGGCGAGCATGCCGTAAGTCCAGACGCCAATGTGCCGAATGCGCCCAAACTCAATCAAGTGCTGGCAGAGGTCTATCACAGCATGGAACGGCGCAAGACAACTGCCGATCCGCTGGGTCAGATTCTGAACGCAGAAGCCACTGCGTCAGTCAATATCACACAGATCCAGCCGGACCTGAAGCAGATATCAATCAACATCAACTACGTGGACACGACCGGCATTGCGCAACAGTACACCAAGTACAAGTTCATCCACAAGGAGTCCGGGCGCGCGCACTAGGCGCGCATCGCGCCATGGGGATAAACTCATGATCAAGAAACTTGTCACCTACAGACCCAGCTTCACCGTGCGCATTCTGGCCGGCTTGATCAGCTTCATCGCCATTATCGCTGCCTGCATGGTCGCCGGCGTGGCTGACCTGACCGAGGCCCTGGCGACACGCGACAGAACGTACCAAAGCCGGCTGATCGAGGAAGGCGCACGCGTGTATATGGACCAGTGCTCACGCTGCCATGGCGTTGACGGCAAAGGCATTGAAGGCCAGGGGCCGTCGCTCAGCAGCAGCAACTTCTTCAACAACCGGATCAAGGAAGTGGGTTGGAACAGCACCATCGAGACGTACATCGCAGCCGTCACAAAGTCGGGCATCCCGCTCAAGAGCAGCCCAGTGTGGGAGGTGACTCATCCACCATTCCTCGATCGCTTCGGCGGCCCACTGCGCGAAGATCAGATCGACAACGTGGTGCGCTTCGTCATGAACTGGAAGCAGGCGCCAATCGATTCGGCGGATGTGATCGAGGCGCCAAAGCCGGGCGAGGCATTCGCGCCCCTACCAACACCCGTGCCGCTGACACCTGCGCAGGAAGAGGGCAAGAATCTGTTCCTGTCCAACGGCTGCAATGCCTGCCACGCCATTCGCGGCGTCGCCAACGGCGCCATCGGCCCCAACCTGAACAAGCTGTATGAAGATGCGCTGAAGTGGATCTCCAGTGAAGAGTACAAAGCCAGCCAGGGTCAGGCCACTACGCCAGAGGAGTACATCCGAGAGTCCATCGTCAATCCTCAAGCATTCATCGTGCCAGAGTGTCCACAAGGCGCCTGCCCAGCCGGCGTCATGCCGCCCAACTATTCAGAGACAATCCCGCAAGCCGATCTCGGAAAACTCATCGACTACCTGGCCACATTGGGCCGCCCGGCCGAGTAGATCAATTCGCACATCTTGTCCCTTACACAGCCGCAGAACCTCCTGCGGCTGTGTTGCTTTTCAAACCCACATGTCCCATCTTTCTCTTCCATCCGACGCGCCGGCTGTGCGAAAGACCGTAGTAGCGCTCCTGGCGGCGCAAAGCATCGCATCGGCCGCCCTGATTACCAGCAGCACCGTCAACCCGATTGTCTCGGCTCGCCTGAGCGGACAGGATGCGTTGGCCGGCCTGCCGACTGCCCTCGTGCTGGGCGGCGCATCTCTGGCAGCCTATCCCGCCGGCCGGTTCATGGGGCGCTATGGCAGGCGCTATGGCCTGGCGCTGGGCAGCATGATCGGTGTGAGCGGGGCTATTCTGGCTGCTGCCGGCGTCGCCGCCGGCGTCTTTGTGCTGTTCCTGCTCGGCCTGTTGTTCCTCGGCGCGGGGCGCGGCATTCTCGACCAGGGCCGCTATGCCGCCGCCGAAGTGAACGCACCGGAGCACCGGGCGCGCGCCATCAGTCTCGTCGTTTTCGGCGGAACCATTGGCGCGGTGCTCGGCCCGATTCTGGTCTCGCCGGCCGGCCTGTGGGCAGAATCCGTCGGACTGGAGCCGCTCGCCGGGCCATATCTCGGCACAGCCATTTTGCTCGGCATGGTCAGCCTGCTGCTGCTGGCGCTGCTGCCGGCCAATCTGCGCGAGATCGCCCAACGCATCGCGCGGCATGACCAAGGTGACACGCCGGCCAGCGCCGCACACGCGCGCGCAGAGCAGCCGGCGGCTGCCCGCTCGTTCCGCGCCGTGCTCCGATCAGCCGACAGCCGAATTGCCATCATCACAATGACCTGCGCGCAGGCGGCTATGGTGATGATGATGGCTATCATCGGTTTGCACATGACGCACCACGACCATGGGCTTGGCGACGTGTCGCTGGTGACCAGCGCGCACGTGCTGGGGATGTATCTGCTGGCACCGGTGATGGGTCAGCTGGCAGACCGGCTGGGCCGGCGCGCCATGATCCTGCTCAGCGCAACGATCATCGGGGCGGGCTGTGTGGCCGCCCCCTTGTCGCTCGACACGCCGTGGATTGCGCTGGCGTTGTTCCTGGTTGGGCTGGGCTGGAGCGGCTGCTTTATCACCGGCTCGACCCTGCTCACCGACGCGCTCGCCCCGCACGAACGGGCCGGCACTCAAGGCGCGAATGACGCCTTCGTGAACATCGCCTCTGCCGCCGGCAGCCTGAGCAGCGGCGTGCTGCTGCAAGTGTTCGGGTTCAACGTGCTGTCGCTGGTGGGGTTGGCGATCAGCCTTGCGCCGGCGCTGGCCGTGCTATCTGCCAACGCACGACCGGGCACAACTTCTGCCACCGACTCTGCCATGCCTCGCGCGCGGCCTTAGCGAGGATTTGGCCAGTTTCAGGCCGGAACATGTGCGCGCAGGAGATGTGTAGGGCGGGCGCTACAACCGTTGCTTGTAGGCGTCAGCCGTCAGCGGATGAATCCGTCAAGACAGTCTTAAGCCCAGTCTCGATAGCCTGCTAAGGGTAAAATGAAAGCCGGGCAGGTGTTTGTGGATGTAACACCTGCCCGGCTGGAGCGGGGAGACAGGGATTCGAACCCTGGGTG
>DAOUDB010000276.1:0-4095 GCA_034431495.1 Thermoflexales bacterium | reverse complement strand
CTGGCAGAACAGCCCAACCTGTTCTTTGTGATCCCCACGCAGTCTGCGCCCGGCCGCCCGGCTCCCAACATTCTGCTTCTCGCGCAGACAGCAGAGACCTATCATCCCGATCTGGCCCATGCCTGCGATGCCGTGGTGGGCAAGAACGGCTACAGCACCATGGCCGAGGTGTATGCGTCTGGCGCGCCCTTTGGCTATGTCATGCGCCCCGGCTTCCGCGAGTCGGAAGTGATCGCTGCCTTCATCGATCAACACATGCCCGCCGTGCGCTTCACTGCCGACGAGTTCGATTCCGGTGTCTGGCTGGCGCGCCTGCCGGAACTGCTTGCCCTGCCGCGCCGTCACGCATCCACACTGGACGGCGCCACGCAGGCCTCCCGGCACATCCTCGCCCTGCTCTGAATCCGACTTTCGCCTGCCCCGGCGTTCCACCCTGCGCCGGAGCGCTGCGCTGCGTGTCGGCTGTACACTGACCATGATCGTCCGCGTGAAACAGGAGCCATATCAGCATGACGTCACCGTATGAGTTCATCATCGCCGGCGGCGGCGCAGCCGGACTGAGCCTGGCCTGTCACCTCATCAACAGCCCGTTACGCGACCGCTCGATCCTCATCGTGGACAAGGACGACGACGACCAGATCAACCGCAACTGGGGGTTCTGGACGAACAAGCCCACGCTGTTCGACGCGACGGTGTGCCGGGCCTGGCGGCAACTGCGCGTGGTGGGAGAGGGCTTCGAGCGGACGTTCGACCTCGAAGACTACCAGTACAAGCTGATCCGGGGCGCGGACTTCTACCGGTATGCGCTGGACACGCTGCGCGCGCGCAATAACGTGACCTTCGCGCGGGGCGTCGTTGAAAAGGTGGAGGATGCAGCCGGCGCGAACGACGAGGCGCGTGTGGTGGTGAACGGACAGGAACACCTGGGTCGCTGGGTGTTCGACAGCGTCATGCGGGCCGGCGCGCTCAAGCGCCAGTCCAGCCCGTATCGCTTCCTCAAGATGCACTTCAAGGGTTGGGAGATCGAGACCAATGACGATGTGTTCAACCCCAACGCGGCCACGCTGTTCGACTTTCGCGCGCCGGCAGGTCAGCCGGCCGAAGTGCGCGCCATGCGCTTCTTCTACGTGATGCCGTACACGTCGCGCCGCGCTTTGGTCGAGTACGTGCTGTTCTCGCCCGATGTGTTGCGCCAGGAGCACTACGAACGCGCGCTGCGCGAACACATCGAGATGGTGCGCGGCATCCAGGACTACCAGATCGTGTTCGAGGAAAACGGGTGCGTGCCGATCACCGACTATCCATTCGTGCGACGAACGGGCCGGCGCATCATGGCGATCGGCGCAAAAGGCGGCCAGTTGAAGCCGAGCACGGGGTATTCATTCATGCGGGTGCAGCAGGATTCGGCGGCTATTGTCCAGTCGCTGCTGAAGCGGGGTCATCCTTTTGATGTGTCCTATGGCTCCAGCCTGTTCCGCCTGGGCGATTCTGTGCTGCTCGACATCATGCTGCGGCGCGGTGACGAGATCAAGCCCATCTTCACCGCCATGTTTGCAAAGAATCCAATCCATCGCATCTTCCGCTTTCTGGACGAGACGGCGTCGCCCCTGGACGTACTGGGGATGATAGCCAGTCTTCCACCCTGGCAGTTTGTGTATTCTCTGGGGCGTGTCGGCGCGCAGGCTGCGCGGACGCGAACTGTGTGGGCGCAGGCCACGCCCCCCGCGCTGATGTGAGCGTCGTCTCGGCTACACTGGTAGCCAGCGTGGGCCGGCCTGGCCGGACACACCAGATCGGGCGCATGCTAGCGGAGGCAAGCCATGACAAAGCTGTGGAACGCGCTCAAGCTCATCGGCGGGGTGCTGGGCATTTTCACCGGCGCCATCGTGGCGTACTGGGTGGCCGTCAGCCCCTGGCATGTGAAATGGGGCGCGACGGAAGAGGATGTGGTCTCGGCTCTGCCGGGTGACGAGCAGGTGCAACGACCGACCTTCAATTCCACGCGCGCCATCACCATACGCGCCCGGCCAGAACATATCTGGCCGTGGCTGGTGCAGATGGGCCAGGGGCGCGGCGGGATGTACTCTTACAATGTGTTGGAGAATCTGCTGCGCCTGGATGTGCGCAGCACCGATCGCATCGTGCCGGAGTTGCAGAATCTGAAAGTGGGTGATGTGATTCCGATCGAGCCGGGCGGCAGCGGCTACACCGTCATCGATATGAAGCCCAACGAGTATCTGCTGTTGCTGGCAAAAGGCGCACCGCAGGGCGTTGTCGGGCAGGGGCTGCAAGCGGCAAGCGGTGAGACGACCTGGCTGTTTCTGTTGCGGCCGGTCGATGCCGAACACACCCAGCTCATTGTCCGATGGCGGGCGCGCATCAATGTGTTCAAGTCGCCCCTGGCATTTGTGCTGGGGCTGTTTATCGAACCGATTGAGTTCATCCTGGAGCGCAGAATGATGCTGGGCATCAAGGAGCGCGCCGAGAAGCTCAACCAGTCGAAAGGGAAATAGTGATTTATGGCTCGCAAATCCTGCTTGTTGCAGACGATTCAGAGTGTCGTGGCTCTGGGCGCGGCCGGCGTCGCAGCCTATGTGTATTTCGTGCGCCCGTGGCACGTGCGCTGGGGGGCGACCGACGACGAGGTGGCGCGCGTTTTGCCCGGCGACGACCGGATCCCGTCGCCCCGTGTCAAGGTGACCCACGCCGTGACGATCCATGCGCCGGTGGACAAGGTGTGGCCCTGGGTGGCGCAGATCGGACAGGGACGCGGCGGCTTCTACTCCTATGAGTTCATCGAGAACGCCATGGGCGCGGACATTCACAACGCCGATCGCATTCTGCCGGAGTTTCAGAACCCCAAAGTGGGCGACCGGCTGCCGCTGGCGCAAAACGGCTTCGGCATGCCCATCGTGGTCGTCGAGCCAAATCGCGCGCTGGTGGCTCATGGCGACACACGCCAGGATGGCGGCGACGCGCAGTGGCTGAAGCCCGGCGACTACATGGCCGTCACGTGGGGCTGGCACCTCTACTGGGTGGACGAGCGCACCACGCGCCTGGTCGAGCGCTTCAGCGCGGATTACAACCCGACCTTTGCGAATCAGGTTTACTTCCGCGCGTTCATCGAGCCGGGGGCGTTCGTGATGCAGCGCAAGATGCTGTTGGGCATCAAAGCGCGCGCCGAGCGCAACGCATAGGCGGGGCGGCAGTTCGATAACCCCGCCGGCCGGAGGCCGGAGCCGGTGCGAAAACAGTAAAATATGCGTGTGTGGCGTCTCGGTCGTGGCGCAGTGACTGCGATGGGAGGCTGCCCCACAGTCGCATAGCACGCGCCTTGTTCGCGGTCACAGCCGGCCGAGCGCCAGGCTTGGGTTCGTGTCGGAGCAATCTGCCGGCCAGCGGGTTGCTCTGGAGGAGGAACTGTGAACGCGCTCGTTGTCTACGATTCGCAGTATGGCAACACCGAACTCATCGCCGAAGCCATCGTCAACGCGCTCAAAGAGTATGGTCAGGCGCGCGCTGTGCGGGCCGATCAGGCGGACGCTGACAAACTACGCCGCGCAGACGTGGTCATCTTTGGATGTCCCACGCAGGGCTGGCGGCCAACCCGATCCATGCAGTCCCTGCTGGCGCATGTCCCGGCGGAGGTGTGGCCGGAGGTCTCTGCGGTTGCCTTCGACACCCGCTTCCACTGGCCGCGTTTCCTCAGCGGGTCGGCGGCGCGGAACATCGGCAAACGGGTGGCGCAGATGGGCGGCCGGCTTGTCGCGCCCGCAGAGAGCTTTTTTGTGACCGGCAGGACCGGCCCGCTCCAGGATGGCGAACTCGAACGGGCTGCAAAATGGGCACGCGCCTTGCATGACAAGATGGAGAAAAGCACAGCTTGACTTCTGAAACGCCGCCTCATCGACGCTTGTGGCCGTTCTTGTTGTGGACCATGCTGGCGCTGGCGGCGCTGCTTCCGGTCATGGCGCTGCTTGGCGGGGCCGCGCCCATCTTTACCGTCATCTGGCTGATTGTGCCGCTCGTCGCGGTGGCGCGGTCGCGCGCGCCAGAGCGCGCCGGCTTTCGGCCCATCGCGGCGCGCGAGCTTGC
>DAOUDB010000275.1:0-31943 GCA_034431495.1 Thermoflexales bacterium | reverse complement strand
CGCCGGATCGAGTTGAACGTGTCTCCGCCGGCTGCCGGCGCTCCGCCCGCCGCCGCCGGCCAGTCGCCGGCCCAATCGCCCCTGAGCGGCGCTGAAACCTGGGAGCGTGTGGGCATTGCCCGCAACGCCGGTTCGGCCGAGACAGCCTCCTCAGTCCAAAATCCCCAATCAAAAACCCAAAATCCCCAACTGCCCGCGTTGCGGATTCTGGGTCAGTTAGCCGCCACGTACGTCATCGCCGAAGGTCCAGAGGGGCTGTATCTGATCGATCAGCACGCCGCCCACGAGCGCATCTTGTACGAGCGGATGCTGGCTGCGCGCGAACTGGGCCAGGCGGCGTCGCAACAACTGCTCGACCCGGTGCCGGTGAATGTGCCGGCCGACAGTGCACGACTGCTCGAAGCAGAGCTGGAGATGCTTCAGGAGCTGGGGTTTCACATCGACCATTTCGGCGGCAACACATTCCTGGTGCGGGCCGTGCCGGCCGTGATGGTTCAGGACGACATTGCCGCTGCGCTGCGTGAGATCATCGCTGACCTGGAGATGGGTGATGCGCCGCTGCGGCGCGACATGGAAGCGCGCGTATTGCGACGGGTGTGCAAACGCATGGCCATCAAGGCCGGCCGGGTGTTGACGTTCCCGGAGATGGCCGCCCTGGTGCGCGATCTGGAGAGCTGCGAATCACCCCGCACGTGCCCGCATGGCAGGCCGACCATGATCCAGATCGGCGTAGCCCAACTGGAGCGAGAGTTTGGGCGCATTGTGTAGGCGGACCAGCAAGCCCCCAACTGCCGGCCAGCCGCTACAACTCAGAAGGGGTCCAGGTGCGCCGGACGGGCGCCTGCGAGGTGCGCCTGGCCCGGCCGAACTTGTCCTCAGCCTCTTTCACCAGCCGGTCGCGCTCGATATCGGCGTCGCGCCGGGCGCGCTTCCAGGCTTCTTCAATGTTGCGCTTGGCGCGGTTGTATTCCATCTCGGCTTCGCGCAACGAGCGGTCGCGCTCGATATCGGCATTGCGGATCGCCTGGCGGTAGCCGTCTTCGGCGGCGCGCACAGCGCGGTTGCGCTCCAGCTCGGCCTCGCGCAGGTCGTATTCCTTCAGGTCGGATGAGGGGTTGTTTCCGATGGCGGGTCGGCTATGGTCGACGCCGACGCCAAATCCCTGGCGGGCGCGGTCGAACGCGGCGCGCTGCACGGGATTGGAGAGCACTTCGTAGGCCTCGTTGATCCGGCGCATACGCGCCTCGGCATCCGGCGACTTGTTGGTGTCGGGGTGGTATTTGAAGGCCAGCCGGCGGTAGGCAGCTGTGATCACCTCCGGCTCGGCGGAGGGATCGACTTGCAGCACCTTGTAGTAATCCTCTTTCGGCTTCATCAGCACACTCGAAGCAAAGATTATAAGGCAGTCGGGGCGGCGGTTTGCTCGGAGCGATAGTAGGCATAGATCAGGCCGGCGGCCAGCGCGCCCAGCAGGTGCCACACGGCGTGCCCCTGCAACACGCTGTCCGGGGCGCACAAGACGCGCAGGTTGTCGAGCACCCAGATCGCGTATGCGGCGGCAAAGCTGATCAGCGCGGCGGCGAACCAGGCATAGCGCATACGTGGCCTGCGGTAGAGCGCAATCCACACCTCCAACCCGATCACCGCGAAAATAAGGCCGGTGAAGATCAGCCGGCGCGCTTCCGGCGCGACGATCAGCAGCGCGCCCAGCGTCGCATTCACCGCCACGTAGATCAGCGCAAAGCGCGACCCCTGTATCGGCCTGATGCGCGCCAGAGCATACAACGCCATGAATGTCGCCAGCAGGTACATCCCCATCACGTCGAACCACTGGCCGGCGAATGAGAGCGAGGCATGGTAGAACAGCGACCCCAGCCCAATCACAACTGTGGATGCGCCAAACACAATTCGATAGGCCGGCTGGCTGAGCATCAGATTGGCGCGCTGTTGGGCAGAGCCGGCAGACGACGCGCCCCCAGGCGCGCCCAGAATCAACAGGCCCACCAGCACAAAGGCGAGATTGGAGTAAGCGTTGGCCGGCTGCGCAATGGCTCCTGGCCGGATTGCCTCGCAGAAACAATCGGCAGGCATGCACGTCGCCGGCTGCCAGCCGGCCCACGACACATCGGCCTGGCTAAACGCTGCCGACACCAGCGCGATCAACGCAAACACACCCCAGGCCCAGGGCCGCGTCAGGCGCCACAGTGAGATTGCCCACGCCATCACAGGCTATGATAGCGCCGGATGGCTCAACCACTGTCTTCGCAATCCCCGCGCACAGACGCAGCGCCGTCGGTGCTGATCGATGTTTCGCCGGCGGTTCATCGCAAAGCCGGCCTGGGCCGCTATGCCCAGGAACTGGCCACCGCGCTGACTGCCGACGCCGCCCGGCGCAACGACTATGCGGTGTTCTATCACGCGGCCGGGCAGGCCCACCCCGGCGCGCTGGCCACGGCGGGGCCGGCGCTTGTCAGCGCCGAATCTCATTACCGCTGGCGCTTGCGCGCGCTGCTGGCCCAACTCGCCAACCTCAACCAAGATCGGCTGCTGGCGCCGATGCCATCCATCCGCCTCTTTCACGCCACCGAACACCTGTTGCCGCGCTTCAAGCGCATCCGCACGGTGTTCACGCTGCACGACTTGATTTTCAGGCTCTACCCGCAACACCACCTGCCGCGCAACTGGATCTACCTGCAACTGGCGATGCCGTTATTTCTGCGCCGGGCCGACGCCGTGATCTGTGTCTCCGAGCAAACCCGACGCGACGCGCAACGTTTCTATGGCGTGCCAGACAGCAAGCTGCGCGTGATTTATGAAGGGGTCGATCCACGCTTTCGACGTGTCACCGACCCGGCAGAATGCCGCCGCGCGCGGGACAGGCTGCAACTGCCGGAGCGTTACGTGCTGGCAGTCGGCACGGTCGAGCCGCGCAAAAATCTGACCACGCTTTTTCAGGCTTACCGGGCTTATCTCGACGCGCGCGCCGAAAGCAGCGCCGAACCACCACCTATCCTTGTGGCCGGCAAACAGGGCTGGCTGGAAGCCGATAGCTATCGCGCGGTGCACACCCAGCGGCTGAGCGGGCTGGCGCGTTTCCTGGGCTTTGTGGATGACGCCGACCTGCCGGCCCTGTACAGCATGGCAACCGTGTTCGTGATGCCTTCGGTCTATGAAGGGTTCGGATTGCCGGCGCTGGAGGCGATGGCGTGCGGCACGCCGGTGATCTGCTCGGATGCTTCATCCTTGCCCGAAGTGGTTGGCGATGCAGGGCTGTTGGTCGCGCCGACCGATGTGGCCGGCTGGGCGGCGGCCCTCGCGCACGCGCTTGGCGATGCGGCGCTGCGCGCTGACCTGTCGGCGCGCGGACAGCGCCGGGCAGCGCAGTTCACGTGGGCCGAAACTGCCCACCAGACACGCGCCGTTTACGACCAGATCCTGTCTGCCGCGCGCGGCTGATGCGAAGTCACCCGCTTCTGCTCGACATGTGCCATCCTAGCGCCGGCCACAGGCCAATCACACATCTCGCAAGGTGATCTCGATGCGTCTTCATATATCAAACCCTCGCGCCCTTCTGCGCGCAGGCGCTGCGCTGGCCGGCCTGTGCATGGTCGGTTTGTGCGTGGCCGGCTTGACGCCGGCGCGCGCAGATGCGCAGGTCATCACCACCAATCGGGCCGTGATCTACTTTTTTTGGGGAGATGGCTGCCCCCACTGCGCCGCTGCCAAACCGTTCCTGCAAACGCTGACCGAGAAATACCCCGGCGTCGAAGTGCGCGCGTATGAGGTCTGGAACAGCGCAGAGAACCGGGTTTTGTTCTCGAAGATGGCCGCTGCATATGGCTTCGAGCCACAAGCTGTGCCCACGATCTTTCTGGGAGATCAGCACTGGGTGGGCTACGCCGAGCGTATCGCTCAGGACATCGAAGCGGCGGTGCAGGACTGTCTGGCAACCGGCTGCCGCAATGCCGGCGCCGGCGTCATCGAGCCGGCAGAAGCCGCGGTCACGATTCAGCCCACACCGGCTGCCCTGGCCGCCGCGCAGGATACTGCGCAGGACGCCGCAGCAGCTCCACCGGCCAACGGCGATGCCAACCCGGCTGCGCCACAAGCCGCCGTGCTCGATCTGCCTCTGATCGGCGCCGTCAGCCTCGAACACCAATCATTGCTGATGAGCACGGCGCTGATCGCGTTTGTGGATGGGTTCAATCCGTGCTCGGTGTGGGTGCTGACGATGCTGCTGGCCATCACCCTGCACACCGGCTCGCGCAGGAAGGTGCTGGTCATCGGCCTGGTGTTCGTGACCGTCACCGCCTTGATCTATGCCTTGTTCATTGCCGGCCTGTTCACCGTGTTCACGTTTGTCGCCATCACCGACTGGGTGCGCTTGCTGGTGGCGCTGATTGCCCTGTTCTTTGCTGCGATCAACATCAAGGATTACTTCTGGTACAAGGAGGGCGTCTCGCTCACCATCTCAGACGAAGCCAAACCCGGCCTCTTTCAACGCATGCGCCGGCTGGTCGATGCCAGCCAATCCTTTGGGGGGCTGGTCGCTGCCACAGTCGCGTTGGCCGCCGGCGTGTCGCTGGTCGAGTTCTCCTGCACCGCCGGCTTCCCCATGCTGTGGAGCAATCTGCTGGCATCGCAGCAGGTCGGCACGGTAACGTTCCTGGCCCTGCTGGCCGTCTATATGCTCATCTACCAGCTGGATGAGCTGGGCATTTTCCTTGGCTCGGTTGTGACGCTGAAGGCGTCGCGCCTGGAGGAAAAGCATGGGCGCATCCTCAAACTGGTGGGCGGCATGTTGATGCTGACGCTGGCCATTGTCATGCTCATCGATCCGAGCCTGATGAACACCCTGGGCAACTCGCTGCTCATCTTCGGCGCAGCCATTGGCGCAGCACTGCTGGCGCTGGTGGTTCATCGTCGTGTGCTGCCGCGACTGGGCATCGTAATCGGCAGCGAAGCCGGCCTGCAGAAAGACCAGTCTCGCAAGCGCCGTGTGCGATAGTGGAGCGCGAAGATGCGTTCTGGCATTGCACACAATCTGACCCTGGTCATCGAAGCCGGCGGCGAATCACACCGCATGGGTCAGGACAAGGCCCTCATGTCATTTCTGGGCCGGCCCCTGATCCAGCGCATCCTCGACCGGGCCGACCCAATCGCCGATGAGATCATCGTCGTGGCGAATCAGCCGGAGCGATATGCGTTTCTCTCCTGTCGCATTGTTTCTGATGTGCGATCTGGTCGCGGCGCATTGGGCGGGTTGCATACCGCCCTGACGGTCGCTCGGCATCCATTGGTGGCAGTGATTGCCTGCGATATGCCGTTCGTCAGCGCACCCGTGCTGGCATTCTTGCGCGACGTGTTGATCCGTGAGCAGGCCGATGCCGCCGTGCCAGAGACCGAAGCCGGCCTGGAGCCATTTCACGCGGTATACCGGCGCAGCGCGTGCCTGTCGGCAGTCGAAGCAGCATTGGACGCCGGACAGTGGCGCGCAGGGGGATGGCTGGACGCGGTGCGCGTCAGACGTGTCGGCCCGCAGGAGATCGCGCCGCACGACCCGCGCGGCGCGGCCTTCCGCAATGTGAACACACCCGAAGCGTTCGCGCAGGCCGAAGCCGATGCCCGCGCCTGGGAATCCTGAATTACCCGCCGATCTGGCACATCATGCGATCGGTGGGGCCGGCTGCGGTGGACAGCGCATGGCCAGATGGCTTGCGCTGCACAGCGAGATGAATCAACGCCGCCACATCTCCCCCCTGGCGCGCCACATCGCGCGCATCGATTTCGCCCTCTGTCAACAGACAGGGCCTCAGCCGGCCATCTGCCGTCAGGCGCAACCGATTGCATGTCGCGCAGAAGTGTTCACCCAACGGCGAAATAAAGCCGATCGTGCCGGCTGCGCCGGGGATGCGATAGGCGCGCGCCGGGCCGTTGCCGGGCGGAACAGCGCAAGGCGTCAAGCCCAGCGGGCGCAGTTGCGCCAGCATCTCGTGAATGCTGTAATAGCGCCCGGCCTGCGGCGGAAATCCTTCACCCCAGTCGCCCAGATTGCCAACCGGCATCAGTTCGATGAAACGAACGTGCCAGGGGCGTGACAGGGTGAGCGCAGCAAAGTCGGCCAGTTCATCTTCGTTCACGCCGCGAATCACGACCGTGTTCAGTTTGATCGGCGTCAGGCCGGCCTTTTCGGCAGCCGCCAGCCCGCGCCATACGGACTCGATCTTGCCGAATCGGGTGAGGCGACGAAAGCGCGTCGCATCGAGCGTATCAAGGCTGACATTGACACGCTTCAGGCCGGCTGCAGCCAGCGGGGCGGCCAGCCGCTCGAGCAACATGCCGTTGGTGGTCAGGCTGACATCCTCGATGCCATCGATCTGCGCGATGGCGCGCACCAGGTCAACCAGATCAGGGCGCGTCAGCGGTTCGCCTCCAGTCAGCCGCACATTGCGGATGCCCAACCCAGCCGCAGCGCGCACAACCCGCTCGATTTCTGAGGCGCTCAACAAGTCATGGCGCGGTTTCCAGGACACACCGCTGGCCGGCATGCAATACGCGCAGCGCAGGTTGCAGCGGTCGGTCACCGAAATGCGCAGATAATCCACGCGGCGGCCAAACGCATCATGTAACTCAGGCATGGTGATGTTCAGCCGGCGCCCGCGTATGCCGCTTGATCGAGATGGGCAGCTCGAGCAGATAATGATAGTAGGCGTCGCCGGCGCAGGTTCCGCACAGGATGCGCCCATCCTGCGTGACCTCGCGTTCGTTAATGATCTCTTCACCGCATTCGGCGCAAGACACGCGCACGCCGGGACGGCTGATGATGGCAGCCAGAGGGCGAGTCAACGCGACAGGGCGAGCGCACAGCAACGCATCCGCCGGCATGATCTGATAGGCTTCCAGTTGCGCATGCCAGCGACTGGGGGCATCGGTCACATATTGCGCAGCGCGGCTGCGCGCCAGTGGATGCGGCCAGATGCGAATGGCGCGGGTCGGCTCGCTGTGCGAGTCGGCGAATGTAACGGCAGTTTTACCCAGATCAACCACGCGCAACGTGCGATGGCCGACCGAACAGCCGGTCGCAACCATCACACCATCGGCAAAGCAGCCATCCGTCTCGACAAACGCAATCAGACGTTTGTCGGACTGCGGCAGCGACACCCCCAGCATCTCGCCGGCCAGTTCACCCATGCGCAACCCCAGCACCTGGCGCGGGCAAATGTGATTGTGCAGACGAAGCAGCTCTACCCGATACCGTTCGAGATCAAACATGCCAGCCATCCCAACTCATCCCGGAGAACAGGCTCGCAGACCGTCGATCTGCCTGCGAGCCTGTCAACATGACTACGCGCGTATCACCTTCACCTGCGTATCATAAAACACCGCACTCCCACCCACCGGATCGAAAAGTGAGGTATTGGTCACCAGTGGGTCGGTGCGCATGACGGCGTTGGCATGGAAGCCTTGCATGCGCGAGGGGTCGGCGGGGATGGTCTGACCATTGATAGTCACATCCACAGCACCGTAGGCCCAGTGGCCGAAGCCGAGGGCGAAGCTGACCACGCCCGGCCGCATGCCCTGCACGACTTTGAGCCGGCCGACCACGTCCACTTTCGAGCCGTTGCCCAGGTCCCATATGCCTTCGGGATTGGTGGCCGAGACGATGCGCACCCGATCGCCATCCTTCAGGCCGCGCGCGGCGGCGTCCTGCGCATTCATGATGACAGCATTCTCCGGCATCAGGGCGCGCAGCCAGTAGTTGCCGGGCGTGCGGCTCTTGGTCATCATGATCTCGCGGTAGGTGATGAGCTTGAGGTCATAGCCATCCTTCGCGTCGTCGATCACCTGGCCGTCGAAGCCGGTGGCAGGTTCGATGTAGGTCGCCACAGGGGGAAGTGGCTTGCCCGTGCCGGCGTGCTTGATGCCCACATTCTTCTCCAGATAGAGGTTGATCAGCTTGCCGAACTTCACGCCGGTCGGGATGATGTACGCCTCATCGAAAGAGCCGGGACGCACACCGTCGCCGGGGTAGCCTTTTTCATAAGCCTGGAAACGCCCGCCCCGGCTGAGCACGGTGACCACTTTCGGCCACAAGGCATCGCCGACGATGGCGCGCCAACGGTCGGGGTCGAACACACCTTTGGGCAGATGCTTGCGCGCCTCGATGAACAGACGAATTTCTTCGGCATCGGCATCGGGCACGGCATCGCTTCCATCGGCCTTTTCGCCAAAGGCTAGATTGGCCACCATGCGCAGGTATAGATGATCGGGGTGAGTGAAGTCACCGAGATCGCCCAGCCCATTTGGGCCAAAGTTCGGCAGCCCCAGCCTTTCGGCCATGGCCAGCAAGAGCGCCTCCCATTGCAAGGCCATTTCCTGACCATACACGGTCACTGTGCCGGCGACCGGCGCGATGGTGGGCTGTCGCACGCCCTGCACCTTGAAGGTCATGGAAGGATGCGATCCGCTGAACTCCCATCGCTCCAGGAAGCTGGCATCGGGGAAGATGTAGTCGGCGTACATGCTGGTCTCGCCGATGACGATATCGCTGGCCACGAACAGGGGCAGCTTGTCGACATCGCGCAGAATTTCGATCCACTTGTGGCCGGCCGGCAATGAGTACACCGGCGACCCCATATACATGAAGGCGGCTTTGATGGGATAGGGGTACATGTCGCCGGCCGACGGGATGATCTCCTCGTACACGTCGGACGCCAGTGGATACCAGTTGCGTTTGGCCGGATAGCCCTCGAAGATCGTTGTGTCTTCGTATTTGACGTCGTGGCGGATGATGCTGATGCCGAACGGCGCCAGCGCGCCGGGGTCGGCCTTGCCAAGCACAAATGGGCCTTCGGCCTTCGAGCCGCCCACATCGTAGGTGCTGGCATATACCTGGCCGCCGCGCCAGTCGTAGCTGCCGATCAACAGGCCAAGCGCATTCCAGGCCAGCACGTTGTAATAGCCGTTGGTGTGCTGGCTGACGCCACGGTGAATATCGATGGCGGCATTTTTGCCATGCGAGGTGTACTCGCGCGCCAGGTCTTCGATGTCTGTGGCGCGGATGCCGGCGATATCGGCCCATTCCTCGATCGTTTTCTCACTGGCCGATTCGTAAAGGATTTGCAGGCTGCTCTTCACATCAAAGTCGCCGACCTTGCCATTCACCAGCAACTGGCCGGCTTCCACAGCACGTTCCTCGTCATTCGGGTCGAACAAGACGGGATTGCCATCTTTATCCAGCACCACAAAAGGATCGGTGTTGAAGACCGTGCCGTCCTGCGTGACCCAGGTGACAACCGTCTTGTCATCCTTCTGTTCTTCCTTTTTCTCGACCAGCTTGAGGTCGCTGCCGCGCAGGAACTTGCCTGGCTTGCCGTCGGTGACTTTCACCAGCCAGGCGGCGTTGCTCCAGGTCGGCTCGCCGGCTTTCTTGGCGGCGGCCTTGTTGGCGTCGGCCAGATATTGCGCGTCGTAACGCTGATTGGCGATGATCCACTGAATCATGCCCAGCGCAATGGCGGCTTCGGTGCCGGGCTTGTTGGGCAGCCATTTCCAGGCTTTGCCGGCCAGCTTGGACAGGCGCGGATCGATTACCACGAATTTCATCGCGCCCTCTGCGGCGCGCGGCGCAATGCGCGGCACGCGGTTGGTGGGGCCGTAGTTGCCTTCGAACGGTGACGCGCCGACGAAGATGACAAAATCGGCGCTGGCAGTGTCACCCTGCCAGTAGGCTTTGGCGCCGCCGGTAAACTTGCTGCCGTCCCACTGGTCGCTCATGCTCTTGCCGGCGAAGTACAGGCTGCCCTGGCACACCGTGGTGTGGCCGTGCGTGTTGGTCGTGCCCAGGCCAGAGCGGAAGAAGCGCAGCACCGTGTCGCTGCGACCGCCCTTTTGCCGGCCCCAGAAGTACAAAATCTGGTTGTTCTTCGGCCCAAGATCGGGGTGATCGGGATCGATCATCTTGTCGAGGTGCTCGGCGAAGTCTGCCTTGAACTGCTCGATCAAGGCTTTCTTTTTGTCGGCGTCCTTTTCGGCCCAGATCTTCTTGATGGCGGCGTCCATTGCCTTCATCACTTTGGCGTCGGTGAGCGCGCGCAAGGAACGCAGGCCCTCGACTTCGCGGTTCTCCTCGCCGGGCACGTCGGCAAACAGCTTGCCCCCCTCGACAATCTCGGTGACGGCCTGGTCGAAGTCAATCACCTTCCACTTGTTCTCGCCGCGCTTGCCGGCGCGCTTGAGCACCTTGACCAGGCGGTAGGGGTCATAGGCGGATTGCAGGCCGGCCTGACCCTTTGGACACAAGGGCGCGTCAATTTTGGCCGTGTCAGTAATCGGCGTGTTGTAGGACAGATGGGGCACCAGATTCCAGGGTGAGAATGGGTTGCCATCGATCTTGACCGCCACGCCGTCCAGCAGCTTGACCTTGATGCCGCACTGGGTGTTGCACTGTTGGCAGACCGAGTAAATCTGATGCGCCGGATCGCCGAGCGGATAGGCGCTGCCTTCGCCGGTCGCCTCCAGCGCCGCTTTCACCTTTGGCAGCGCGCCGAGGAAGGCGCCGCCCAGCACAGCCCCGCCGCCGACCAGCGCAGCCGCTTTCATGAAGCTGCGGCGTGACACTTGCCAGTCGCCCGGCTGCGTCGCAGCGTGTCCGGCGGCGCTTTCAGAGGATGAAGGCTGAATCGGGTTGCTCATTTGGTCACCTCATACTTTTTCAGGAATGGCAGCGCATCGACGCCGATCAGGTAGGCCAATGTGGCCAGCCCAACCACGCCAGAGACCACCGATAGCTCCATCAGGCTGGGCACATAGTTAATGTTGAGATGCGGGCCGTGGAAAGCCTCGGTCAACCCCTCCAGTTCGGGAATGGCGAGCGCTGGGAAGATGATGTTTGAGCGCGCCACGGCAAAGCCAACCAGCACCAGCACACCCATCAGGCCGGCCCAAAATCCGCTGCGCGCCAGGCGCGGCTGCACCAGCACAATGAGCGGCACGATCATGCCGAGCGCCACCTGCAGGCCCCAGAATGCCCAGGCATACTGGCCAAATAACACCAGCCCAACCGCGCGCGCCGTGTCCGGCACGCCACTGTACAGGGCCACCGAGTAATCAACCCACAGGTAGTACGCCTTCACCAGGATCAGCACAATCATGGCCAGACCCAGCAGGCGCACGCGCTGCTGGCGGGTTTCATCATCCGGCGTGAACCAGCCCAGCAGGGTCATCAGCAGCGCCACACCCGAGGTGAGCGAGAAGATGGGGAATTGCGCCGGCAACATGGCCGCATGCCACGACGCGCGGCTGGCATTCACGCTGAGCAGCGCGCCCACGCCGCCGCTGAGGAAAATGGCCAGAAATAGCCCAATGCTCATCACCACTTTGGTTGAGAGTGTTTGCGGCCGCCGTAGCGTGAGAACAAGCGAGACCACAATGACGACGAAGAAAAGCGTGTAGCCCCATACCAACTGCGCCATCGGCGCGCCAAAGTTGGGGCTGAGGTACACCTTCCAGATGCGCTCCATGTGTCCCAGATCGAAGGCGATGGTGATCAGCGCCGCCGGCATGGTCACCAGCGCGCCCCACAGGGCGTATTTGCCGGCGCCCTTGAACAGGCGGATGTTGAACAGGTGATCGAGCGTCGCCAGCATATACGCGCCGGTGGAGATGCCGGCAAAGAACAAATACATGGCCACCCACAGTCCCCACGTCACATAGGAGCCGTAATTGACCTCGCGCTCGCCGATGAACAGACGAGAATAGAACCCATACAGGCCCAGCAACAGCGCCAATGCGCCCAGGCCATACACGATTTTTTTGATCATGGCGCTCCTCCCTCACACGATGTAATACACGCGCGGCCGGGTGCCCAACTCTTCTTTCAGCCGGATGACATTCGGGCGGTGGATGAGCTGGGTCACCACGCTATCGGGGTCGTTGGCGTCACCGAACAATGTGGCGCGCCCGATGCATGTCGTCACACATTCGGGCAACAACCCCTCCTTGACGCGGTGCAGGCAGAAGTGACACTTGCGGGCATTGCCCATTGGCGAACCATGCTCTTCGCGCGGCCATGGCCGGCCATACTCGAAGTTCGGCGCGCGTTCGTAGTCGTCGGCTGCGTCGTGGCCCAGGATCAGGCCGTCGGCATTGGGTGTGCCCTCGGCGTAGGTGTAGCCAAAGTCTGAGGTGCGCGCGCCGTAGGGGCAGGCGGTCAGGCAGGCGCGGCAACCGATGCACTGCTCGTAGTTCACCTCGACCACGCCCTCGGCATTGGTGTAGGTGGCGTACACCGGGCACACTGGCACGCAGGGCGGGTTCTCACACTGCATACACGGGCGCGGGATGAACCGGCGCGTCACGTTGGGATACTCGCCGATCTCCTCCTCGATCACCGGCCGATACACCACGCCGGGTGGCAGCTTGTTCTCGGCCACACAGGCAATGGTGCAGGCATGGCACCCCACACACTTGCGCAGATCGATCACCATGACCCAGCGGCGCTCGGCCGGCTGTTTCTTCAGCGCGCGGGCCAGGTCGGCCTGCATCCGAATTAGCACGTCGGCGTTGTCGCCAGCCTCAGTGACTGTCTGCGGCACGGTTGCTGCAGCGCGCGCCAGCGCGGCTGCAACTTGCTCCGGCTCGGCCTCCATGCGATCGAGCGCGGCGAATGCCGCGGCTGCGCCGCCGGCGCCGGCCAACCCGCGCAGGAAGTTGCGGCGTCGCGCGTCATCTGGCTTTTCGCTCGGCCTCTTACTCATGCTCTACCTCCATCAAATCAGGGCTGGCACGACCAGCCTGCAGATGGATGGTAGTCAGGGCAGGATGGGAAATGTAGCGGGCAAATCCCGCATTGTCAGGGCCGGCCTGTCGGGGATTGCCTGACTGATCGGGCGCGAGTTTGCCCCAGACGGTGATATCGTCTTATCATCCTCCGCCGTTGGCAACGGCCCGCAGCATGTCATGGCGGTCGATGATGCCTTTCAAATGATTGTCGTGGTCCACCACGACCAGCCGTTTGACCCGCTGTCGAATCATGGTCTGTATGGCATCGATCGGCCGGTCGTCATCGAACACGGTGTACACCGTGGGCGACATCACATCCTCGGCTGTGATCTCGTCCAGCAAATCGTGGTCTGTGGCGGCCTCTCCGCGCAGCCAGTGACGCACTGTGGCCTGAAACGCCTCGTCGGGCATACCACTCACCCAATCGAGCAAGTCTCTGTCGATGATGATCCCGATAACGCGCTGCTCGTCATCCACGACTACCACACGCCGCAACGGGTCCGACACCAGCCGTTCGAGCACAGTCGCAAAGGTGTCGTCTGGATTGACCGTGGCCACGCTGGTGCGCATCTAGCCGCGCACGCGGGCGCGGTCAGTCGGCTCTATGGCGGTCAGATGAGGCGTTTCAACGCGCAGGTGCGCTTCCTCGGCGATGCGGCGCAGAATGTCCGAGCGCGCAACGATGCCCACCAGCGCGCCCTCAGCGTTGACCACCGGCAACCGCTTCAGGCGTTGCTGCGTCATCAGTTGGGCCGCTTCATCCAGCGAGGCGCTTTCGTCGACCGACTGTGGATCGGGCGTCATGACATCGCGCGCCGTCATGCCGCGCGACACGCTGAGCAGATGTTCTGGATCGTCAGTTAGCGCCAGCCCGCCGCGCCGGAACAGGTCGCCGGCGGTGACGATGCCGGCCACGCGCGGCATACCGCCCTGCGCAATGTGGTTCAGCACAATCACCGATTTGACCTGGCGTTCCTTGAGCAGCGCCAGCACTGCCGGCAAGGGGGTATCGGGCGATGCGGTCGCAGGCGCGCGGGTCATGATGTCGCGCACGGCGAAGCGGCGGGGCGCCTCGAAAATAAACTTGGGCGTGTCCAGGCGCTGCGTCGTGTAGATGCTGCGGTGGCCTGAAAACACGTAGCTCACCACCGCGCCGATCAGCATGTACTCGACGCCGACCCCCCCGAATAACTCGGCGCCCATCAGCGTCGAAGCCAACGGCGTGTTTGACGCGCCGGCAAACACGGACACAAATCCCACCGCTGCCAGCAGCAATGGCGGAACACCTAACACCGGCGCCAGCACATAGCCCAGTGTGGCGCCGATAATAAACAATGGCGTGATCTCGCCGCCTTTGAAGCCGGATCCGACCGTCAAGGCAGTGAAGATGAGTTTGAACAGGAAGGCGAAGGGGGCGATCACAGCGCCGCTCCAGACCGCCGCCAACAGCGGCTCACTGAGGCCCAAATATTCCTGGGTTCCCATCAGCAGCGCCAGCGCGATGATGGCAACGCCGCCCAGCGCCGGCCTGAGCCACCCACGTCGGCCGGCCAGCCGGCTTAGCGTCTGACTGATGGCGTGCGTCAGCTCGATGAACAACAGGCTGCACACCCCGAACGCCACGCCGGCCAGAGCCACGCGCAGCGCCAGCAGCGGTTCGAGCGGTATGGCCGGCAGAAGCGGATACGTCTTGGCGTACACGCCCAGCGCCGACACAATTTCGTAGCCCACCACAGACGCAACCAGACAGGGCACCAGACCCTCGTAACGCACACGGCCTACACTCTGCACTTCCATGCCAAACACAGCGCCGGAGATCGGCGCTCCGATCACTGCGCCGAATCCGCCGCTCAGGCCGGCCATCAACAGGATGCGCCGCTCCTCTTTGCTCAGACGCAACAGACGGGCGATCCAGTCGGCCAGCGCGCCGCCCATCTGCACCGCCGTGCCCACGCTGGCAATCGAGCCGCCAAACAACAAGGTGATCACCGGCGCCAAAAAGCTGAGCGGGATCATCTGCAATGGCACAGGCCGGCGATTCAGGTGTACTTCCTCGATCAACAGGTTGTTGCCGCGTTCTGCCGCGCCGCCCAGACGCGCGTAAGCCCAGTAAATGGCGATGCCGGCGAGCGGCAGGAAGAACAGCAAATCGAGGTTGCGCGCGTGAACGCTCGACGCCCAGCGCAGCGTGACGAGGAAGATGGCGGCAGCCGGCCCCGCCAGCAGGCCGGCCATTGCGCCGAGCAGCGCCCAGCGCGCAAATGTGGCGACGATGACCCCATACTGGCGCGGATTGAGATGCGCCACACCGATACCGATCCGTTTCAGGCGCTCGCGCCAATCCATGTCGCTCCTCGAATGCTTTCCGACTTCTTCATTTGCCATCACCACAGACACGCGGCAACAAAAAAGCTTCTACCGCGCGCATGAACGGTAGAAGCTATTAGTCGAATCGACGGTTATCACCCGGGCATCAGACCCCGGCAACGGGGATGGAATCCCACAGCGAGCTTCATCGCTTGCTCAGGAGTTTACGCCGGACAGGGAGGATGTCAAGGACAAGAAGACTCGCCCAACAGATGCAGTCTGTGTATTGGGAAGCCACGTGGATTGCTGCGCTCGCAGCGCGAACCTGCGACAGTCCTATCCCCCATCGTCCAGCAGCTTTCTAATCTCTTGCTAGACCTGAGGCAATCGCTCTGTAATCGCTTTCCAAACCAGACGGTAATCCACGCCAAAGTAAAAGTGGATCAACCTGTCCCTCATGCCCGCCATCTCTTTCCATGGAATCCGGACATGCTGTTGACGCACCTCATCGGGTATTTGCTTCACCGCTTCCCCGATGATTTCGAGTTTTCGTACTACAGCGCTGGCAGTCTTGTCGTCTGCCTGAAACATCTCGAAGTCCATTCCTGCGATAAAGCGTTCGATGCTCTCTATCGCAGCAAGAACGTCCTTCAGATAAAGCGCGTAGTTCCTCATGCAGCGATGGCCTGCTGTAGAACCGTGTCTCGCAATTCTGCGCGCAGGGATCCTTTGGGGACAACATCCACACGGCGCTGGAATATCTCTTCCAGATACAACGCTAATCCAATCAAGTCGAACAGATCAGCGTCTTCTTCAAACTCTGCCAGAAGGTCGATATCGCTGTCTGTCATCTGCTCTCCCCGAACGAAAGAGCCAAACAAGCCAATACTCCTGACTTTGTAGCGCTCGGCAATATCGGGCTTCAATGCTCTCAATGTGGCCAGTACATCTTCTGCATTCATGGAACGCTCTCCTGCCTCTCAAGCCGGCTTTGCCATCAATCACCCGGTTGGCTGCGCGCAACCGTCTTAGACATTCAGCCGTTCTCTACGGGCCGCGCATGAACTATGTGAACCGGCGCATCGAAGAATCGTCTGTATTCTAGCGTTAGTTACAGCTGCCTGGGCAGTATACGGGTGCGCCTGTAGATTTTGCATATAGGGAGGCGTGGCGGTTGGAAACCGCGCGCTACGCATGACAAAGCCGGCCGGCGCCGGCTCCGCTCCGCGTTGCCCGCGACTTCAGTCGCCGGGCAACTCATCTGATGCAAAAATTCCGGGCGCACCCCTGGCAGTATACCGGGCGCGCCCGCGGCAATTTAGGTTGCACGCGCGGCGCGCGAGTGCACATCGCCACCGACAAGCAACTGGGCAGGCCGCTATTCGAGCATGCCCTTTGCCAGCGCTGCCTGCACCAGCTGCGCCCGCGTGCGCAACCCCAGCTTCTCCATGCCGCGCGCCCGGTACGTCTCGACTGTCTTGACGCTCAGAGACAGCCGCTCGGCGATCTCGGCATTCGTGTGGCCGCGCGCCACCAGACGCAACACTTCGGCTTCGCGCTCAGACAGCGTCTGCCACAGTTCATCGCGGGCAGTGTCAGAGGAGGGCGTGTCTGCCGATGTGACCAGATCGTTCAACAATGCGCGGGTCAGGGCAGAGTGCACATACACCTCGCCGCGCAGCACGGCCTGGATGGCGTTGATCAACTCGCTGTCGGCGGCCTTCTTCAATACGTAACCGGCGGCGCCTCTGCGCAATGCCTGACGGAGATAGCTTTCATCGTCATGCATGGTGAGAACGAGAATGCGCGCTGCCGGCGCCAGACGGCGCAGTGTCGGCAGCGCCTCGATGCCGCTCAGTCCGGGCATGGTCAGATCCAGCAGGATCAGATCAGGCTGCAATGACTCGGCCAGCGCCAGGGCGTCACGCGCGTCGCCGGCCTCGCCAACCACGGTCAGACCGGGCTGGCTGTTGAGCAGCAACCGCAGGCCGGCGCGCAACACGCTGTGATCATCCACCAGCAAAATGCGAGCAGCTGAAGCTTCGGACATAGCGATGCATCTTACACCGTCACATCTTGAGCGACGCCCGAGTGAACGTGCGACAATGCGCTTTGCGTGCACGGTCGATGAGCACGCCAAACCACCACAGACGTGATAGCGCAGTATGAAATTGAATACTGGAATGATGAGACAGGGGTTCACCTTTGGGATCGCGGTCATGGTGATCGCGCTGACAGGGTGCGTTAGAAACGCCTCATCAGCGCCGGCCACGTCGCCTCGCGCTCAGATTACCGTTGCCGCAGCCGCAGACTTGCATTTTGCCTTCACCGATATCGCCCGGCTGTTCGAAAGGCAAACCGGCCACACCGTCACGCTTGTGTTCGGGTCCACCGGGCAACTGGCCCAGCAGATCGAAAATGGCGCGCCCTACGATCTGCTGGCCGCAGCCAATATCCAGTATGTGCGGGCGCTGGCAGACAATGGGTTGATCGTGCCGGATTCCATTGCCCTGTATGCGCGTGGGCGGATCGTTCTGGCGGTGAACAAGCAAGCCGGGATCACGGCAGTTCGACTTGAAGACCTGACGCAGGATCAGATCCGGCGCGTGGCAATCGCCAATCCAGATCATGCGCCCTACGGCGTGGCGGCGAAACAGGCGTTGGAAGCAACCGGCGTGTGGGAGGCGGTGCAATCCAAACTGGTGCTGGGCGAAAATGTGCGCCAGACGCTCCAGTTTGTGCAAACAGGCGATGCGCCAGCCGGCATCGTGGCATTGTCGGTAGCCAACGTCCCCGAGATCGACTACACGTTGATCGATGATCGCCTGCATCAGCCCCTGGATCAGGCGCTTGGCGTTGTGGCCACTTCAAAACACAAGGAGATCGCCGCCGCATTTGCGGCGTTCATCAATGGGGATCAGGGCCGGCCCATCATGCGCCAATATGGGTTCCTGTTGCCGGATGAAATTCCACGCTAATTCCTGAGCGTCAGCCATGTTGTTCAATCGTGAATGGTCCCCGCTTGAACTCTCGATCTGGATTTCAGCGTGGGCCGGCCTTGCAGCGCTGCTGGTCGGCGCCATGTTGGCGTGGTTGTTTGCGCGGGTCTCTTTTCGCGGCAAATGGTTCATCGAAGGGCTGACCATGCTGCCGCTCGTCCTGCCGCCGACCGTGCTGGGCTTCTACCTGTTGATTGCTCTGGGCCGGCGCGGTATTGGGCCGCTCTTCGAGCAGGTCTTCGGCTTCACGCTGGTGTTTTCGTGGACAGGCGCCATCGTCGCTGCCACCATTGCTGCGCTCCCACTGGTCATCCAGACTGTGAAGCCCAGCATTCTGGCGCTCAATCGCGAAACCGAGGACGCGGCGCGCGTCGATGGGTGCAGTGAAATGCAGGTGCTGCGTTATATCACGCTGCCGTTGATTCGAGGCAGTTTGACCAGCGGCGGCATCCTCGCATTTTTGCGGGCGCTTGGCGAGTTCGGCGCGACACTGATGGTGGCCGGCAATATCCCCGGCCGCACGCAGACGCTCTCAATGGCTGTGTACGACGCGGTGCAGGCCAACGACATCGCAACCGCCAACCAACTGGTGCTGATCTTGTCGCTGATCACCTTTGTGTTTTTATTCGTCGCAATCAGAATCAACAACACACTGGGCGCCGGCGCTTGACAAGCGCCAGCGCCTGACCGGATTTTTCAAGGCGCTTGCTCCGGATTGATTGTGGCAGGATTGCCCGCTGCCCGATGCGGCTCAGCCCTGTGCGCAGGGAATTTCGACAAACACGCTGGCGCCCTGTCCTGGCGCCGACTCGACCGTCAACTTGCCACCCAGCAGTTCGGCGCGTTCGCGCATGCCATACAGGCCCAGCCGGCGATCGGCGCTGCGGGCCAGGGCCGGATCGAATCCGCGCCCGTCATCTTCGATGATCGCGCGCACCTGGCCGTTCTTCCGCTCGACCATCACGCTGGCTGTGCGAGCGCCCGAATGCCGGGCCACGTTGGTGAGTGACTCCTGCACGATGCGATATAGCGCCGTTTCGACCTCGCTCGACAGGCGCCCTTCGTCTAACCCGCGCAACGCCAGGTCAATACGAATGGGGTAGCGCGCGCCAAAGTCGGCCACATAGCGCTCGATGGCGGCCTGAAGTCCCAGATCGTCCAGCACACTGGGTCGCAACTGCAGCGCCAGCATGTGCACCTCATCGAGCGTGTGCGCGGCGATCGCGCGCAGGGCTTCGGCATGGTCGCGCACCTGTGGTTGATCGCACAACCCGCTCATTGTGTGCAGCCCTACCAGCAACGAGGTGAGCGATTGGCTGGTGCTGTCGTGCAGTTCCCTGGCAATGCGCTTGCGCTCGTCTTCCTGGGCCGTGATGACAGCCTTGACATACTGGGCGCGCAACTGCTCGCGTTCGGCGCGCTCTTCGCTGGCCCGGCGCAGCGCGACAACCATCTCGTTAAATGCGACCGACAACTCGCCGATTTCATCATCGGCCCAGCGATGAACCTGCTGGCTGAAATCACCCCGCCCAACCGCCTTGGCGGCCTGAACCAGATTCAAGATCGGGCGGGTGAGCAGCCAGGTGAGCAAGGCAGCCGCCGTGATGCCGACCAGTGAAACGACGACGGTGGTGAGCAGCAACTGGGCGGTGACTGCCTCGACGGCGCGATTGACCATGACTTCAGACAGACCGACGCGGGCAACGCCGGCCCGGCCCTCGAAGATCGGAACAGCCGTGTCCCAGATCGGCCCTTCGTCGGTGCTCAGCAGGCGCGTTCGGTGGTGCGCGTCCGGCTCTGCCTGATTGGCGTCCAGAAGGCCGGGCGGGAACCCATTTCCAAACGTATGCACCAGCACGCGCCCCTGCGGATCGACCACGAACGCATAGCGGACATTCGCGTTATTCGCCAGGGTTGCCTGCAACAACTGATGCAGACCATACAGGTCGTTGATGAGCAGCAGATCGGTGGCGCGGGCAGCCAGGTCGCGCGCGACGGATACTGACTGATCCTGAAGCTGAGCCTCCATGGTGCGCACAACCGTCTGGCGCACTTGCAGGGTCACTCCCAGGCCCAACAGCAGCACGAGCGCCAGCACAATGCCCAGGATTTTGGTGCGGATACTGACCGCGCCGGCCCACATCCACAATCGGTCGAGCCAGGGACGGACCAGTCTGGCGATCATGGCGCAGGCGCTCCAACACTGTTCAGCACGTTGCGCACCGAGTTGTAGGCGCTGTCTTCTATCAGGATAAAGCGATCGACGCCAATAGCTTGTAGCGCCATCTTGCCGGCGCTGTGCGGGTCGTCGGCGAGGTCGAGCAGGGCCTGTCGCAGTTCCGCTTTGAGTTGTGGTCGTGTGTCGGGGCGCACCACAACGGGCGGGATGCCAAATGGGGGAGACCGATGAATGACGCGCGTCTTGTCGCGCAGCGCCGGGTCACGCCGGATAGCATAGTCGTACACCAGGCTATCCACTGCCGCCCCGTCGGCCAGCTCCTCGGCGACTGCGCGGATGGCGTCGTCGTGGCTGTAAGTGAAGAACGTGCGGGCAAAGAACGTCTCTGGCGTCGCGCCGATTTGCTGCACCAGCCAGGTCGGATACATGCGACCAGAAGTGGACATGGGATCGGTGAACGCGAATACTTTGTTGCGCAGGTCGGCCATGCTGTGGGCCGGGCTGTTGGCCGGCACGATCAACACAGAGTAGTAGACTGCTGCGCCGTTGACCTGCGGCGCGGCCAATAGCTCCATGCCGAACTGGTCGTGGCCGGCTACATAGGCGCTGGTGCACACAAATGCCACATCCACGTCGCCGTGTTCCAACAGGTCGTTGACCTCGGCATAGGTGCGGCGCTGAACCAGCTCAACCGGGCGCGATAGGCGCTGGCTGAGGTAGTCGAGCAAAGGGCGATAGCTTTCCACCGTGCCACGTGGCGAGATTACGGCAGCTACCGCCACGCGCAGCGGAACCATCGATGCTGACTGCGTCGGCAGAGGCTCCAGTTGCGACAGGCGAATTGCCGGCGCGTCGGCGCAAGCAGACAACAGCAAAGCGATCAGAAACACCACACATGCGCGCATTGACTTTTTCGCAGAGGTCGGACTTCTCCGAGAAGTCCGATCTCTCTATCAGATCGATCAGAATAGCCTCTCAGGGGCGCACAGAGCATTATACGAGCCGCGAGGCAACGCCCATATGCCATACGCTCTGACGGCCAGCATGGTTTAACGCGCACTTAACAGGCACTTAAATAGGCATTAACTAGGCCCCTCTATGCTGCGGCGCAAAGGAGAATGAGCCTATATGCGCAATAAGATTGTTGTAACCAGTGCTTTGCTTGCTTTGTTGATGTCGGCGTGCAGCCCGGCTGCCGCCCCCGCCCCAGCGCCGGAACAGCCCAAGGCGCCGGAAGCGACTGCAACGACAGCGCCGGCTGCTGCGGAGCCGCAGGCCGGCCCTCCCGAGCCGGCCAACAAGGATGCGCTGGCCTCGATCGAAGGTGAAATCATCATCGACGGTTCCAGCACCGTGTATCCGGTGACTGCCGCCGCTGCCGAGGAGTTCCGACAGTATGCGCCGAAGGCCCGCATCAGCGTAGGTATCTCCGGCACGGGTGGCGGCTTCAAGAAGTTCTGCAACGGCGAGACGGATATCAGTAACGCCTCGCGCCCGATTTTGCCGAGCGAACGCGAGGCCTGCGCGAGCAAGAACATCGAGTTCATCGAAATCCCGGTTGCTTTTGACGGTCTGGCGGTGGTGCTGCACCCCGATAACACCTGGGCGACCTGCCTGAAGGTGTCCGAGCTGAAGAAAATCTGGGAGCCGGATGCACAGGGCAAAATCACCAACTGGTCGCAGGTGCGCGAGGGATTTGAGGATCGCCCGCTGGTGCTGTTCGGCGCCGGCACTGACTCGGGCACGTTTGACTACTTCACCGAGGCTATTGTCGGCAAGGGCAAGAGCAGCCGCGGCGACTTCCAGGCCAGCGAGGATGACAACGTGTTGGTGCAGGGCATCAGCGGCGATGTGAATGCCCTCGGCTTCTTCGGTCTGGCCTATGTGGTGGAGAACGAGGGGAAGATCAAAGCGGCTGCCGTTGATTACGATGTGAACCCGAAGACAGGCGAGCCGATGCCGAACGCCGGCAAGTGCGTCGCTCCGAGCTTCGAGACTGTGAAGGACGGCAGCTATCAGCCACTGTCGCGCCCGATCTTCATCTACGTGCGCAAGGAAGCGGCAGAACGACCGGAGGTGCAGGCGTTCATCAATTTCTACCTCAGCGAGAGCTTCACACCGCTGATCCAGTCGCGCGAAGTGGGCTATGTGGAGCTGCCGCGCGAGATTTATGAGGCCGGCGCGAAGCGCTTCAACGACCGTGTGCTGGGCACGCTGTTCCCCAACGGAGAAGAAGTGGGCGCCACGCTGGATCGCTATCTGGGCAAATAGTTGCCAACCGTTCCAGGGAAGCATGCCTGACAGGCAAGGCGATTATCATGTCGCCTTGCCTGTTGTTTCCTGACTGATGCCTTATCTTTTTGGCTTGCGATAGTAGATTGCTACCGATGAGGACTTTTGACATTCCGCTGCAACGCCAGCGCGCGCGAACCTTCGGCGAGAACCTGATTCGGATCTTTCTGTTTGCCGCGGCCAATATCTCTGTGTTCACCACGGCAGGGATTGTGCTGGCGCTGGCAACAGACACCTTGAGTTTCTTTGCCGAGGTGCCGCTGTGGCGATACCTGACCGAAACACAGTGGACGCCACTCTTCGCCAACCAGAAATTCGGCATCTGGCCGCTCGTCACCGCCACACTCTTGACATCGTTCATCGCGATGTTGGTTGCCATTCCATTCGGCCTGGTCATTGCGGTCTATCTGAGCGAGTTCGCTTCACCGCGTTTGCGCGCGACGCTGAAGCCGTTGATCGAGATTCTGGCCGGCGTGCCGACGGTGGTCTATGGCTTCTTTGCGCTGATCGTGGTGACGCCCTTTCTCAAACAGTTCATCCCTCAGCTTAGCTCTTTCAACTCGTTAAGCGCCGGCCTGGTGATGGGGGTGATGATCATTCCGCTGGTGGCGTCGCTGAGCGAAGACGCGCTGAGCGCCGTGCCGGACGCGCTGCGCGAAGGCGCCTTCGGGCTGGGGGCCACGCGCTTTGAAGTGGCGACGCGCGTTGTGGCGCCGGCCGCGCTCTCTGGGATTGCTGCCGCTGTTGTGCTGGCGCTGTCCCGCGCCGTTGGTGAGACGATGATTGTAGCAATCGCCGCCGGGCAGAACCCCCAGTTAACCCTCAATCCAACTGTGCCGGTGATGACGATGACCTCTTACATCGTGCAGGTCAGCCTGGGTGACACCCCCTACGGCTCGCTGTCCTATAAGACCATCTTTGCCGTCGGAACCACGTTGTTTCTCCTGACTTTTGTCATGAACATCCTGAGCTTCCGATTTGTGCGCCGCTTCCGCGAGGTGTATGAGTAATGGCCGTCGAACAATCCGTCAACAGAGATATCCTGTCTCAAGACCTGGAATTCAGGCCCGCCCCCCAAGCCCGTCGGTTTCGCAGCTTCATCTTTCTTATTCTGAGCAACCTGGCGGTCATCATTGCGCTGGGAACTCTGATTATCCTCGTCTTAGACGTGTTGATCAGCGGGATGCCCTGGCTCAACCTGGACTTTTTGAGTCGCCCCGACTCGCGTTTCCCGGATCGCGCCGGCATTCAAGTGGCGCTGGTAGGCACGCTCTACATGATGGCCCTTACTATCGTAATTGCCTTGCCGCTGGGCGTGATGTCGGCCATCTATCTGGAAGAATACGCCGGCAAACATTGGACAACGCAGTTGATCGAGGTCAACATCAACAACCTGGCGGCAGTGCCCTCGGTGATCTACGGTTTGCTGGGCTTGCAGTTGTTCGTGCGCTGGCTGGGCATGGGACGCAGCATTCTGGCCGGCGCGCTGACGATGGCGCTGGTGGTGCTGCCGATCATCATCGTTGCCTCGCGCGAGGCAATCCGCGCTGTGCCGCAAAGTTTCCGCGAAGCGTCGCTGGCGCTGGGCGCCACCCGCTGGCAAACCATCTGGAACCATGTGCTGCCCTATGCGCTGCCCGGCATTCTCACCGGCAACATCCTGGCCGCTTCGCGCGCCATCGGCGAGACGGCGCCGCTCATCACCATCGGCGCGCTTACCTTTGTGCCCTTCCTGCCGCGCGACATCTTCGACCGTTTCACTGTGCTGCCGATTCTGATCTTCAACTGGACCTCGAAGCCCCAGCGCGAGTTTCATGACATCGCGGCGGCCGGGATCATTGTGTTGCTGGGGACGCTGCTGCTGCTGAACGCCGTCGCCGTGCTGCTGCGTGCCAGACTGCAGAAGCGATATTAAACGGAGGTTGCAATGTCACTGGTGGAAGCATCGACCATGCGCGCAGACGCGAGCGCAGACGCGAGCGCAGACGCAAGCGCCAAAGAACAAACGCTGGCGCCGCCCGGTGACCCGGCATATGTGCTCGAGGCGCGGAATTTGTCGGTTTTCTACGGCAGTTTCTGCGCAGTGCGCAATGTGACCCTGCCGGTGCGCAGAAATATGATCACAGCCCTCATCGGCCCGTCCGGCTGCGGCAAAAGCACGCTCCTGCGCTCATTCAACCGCATGAACGACCGGGTGCCCGGCTCCCGGGCGGAAGGCGGGGTGTTCTTTCACGACCAGGACTTGTACGCGCCCAACATGGATGTGGTCGATGTGCGACGCAGAATCGGCATGGTCTTTCAAAAGCCGAACCCCTTTCCCAAGAGTATCTACGAGAACGTTGCCTTCGGCCCGCGCATCAACGGCTGGCGTGGCAGCAAATCCCAGATGGATGAGCTGGTCGAGGCGTCGCTGCGCCGGGCGGCATTGTGGGATGAGGTGAAGGATAAGCTGAAGCAGCCCGGCACTGCCCTATCCGGTGGGCAACAACAGCGCCTGTGCATTGCCCGCGCCATCGCCGTGCAGCCGGAAGTGATTCTGATGGATGAGCCTTGCTCGGCGCTTGACCCTGTGGCGACGCTGAAAATCGAAGACTTGATGCAGACGCTGAAGCAGGATTACACCATCGTGATCGTCACGCACAACATGCAGCAAGCGGCCCGCGTCAGCGATTACACGGCGATGATGATGATGCGGCCCGATCGCGCCGGCGAGATGATCGAGATGGACGAAACCAAAACGATTTTCAGCCGGCCCCGCGACAAGCGCACCGAGGATTACGTCAGCGGCCGGTTTGGTTAAAGCCGGCCGGCCTTTCCACCTCCGCTGCCTTTTTGGAGCGCTATTCCTCTGGCATCTGGCTGGCGCAACGCATGACATTTGTCAGTTGCGGCCCGGTGTTTCGCGTATATAATCGCATTCGTCCTTTTGAATGTGATTTGCCATGCGTGAAGACGATCAGCTCTCCCGGCTGTTTAAGGCCCTGATGCACCCGGCGCGTTTGCAGATTCTGGATCTGCTGCGCGATGGCGAGCAATGCGTGTGCCACATGGAAGCCTATCTGGGGTATCGGCAGGCTTATCTATCTCAGCACCTGGCCGTGTTGCGTGAGATCGGCCTGATCAAAGACCGGCGTGAAGGCTGGAACGTCTACTATCGTGTCGCTGAACCTGGGGTGTACGAGATTGTGGATCGTGCGCGGCAGATCGTCAGCGCGCGGCCGCCCGCTCGGATAAGCCGGCGTGCTGCTGTTGCCTGCCCATGCCCCAAGTGCAATCCTGAACCTGCTGATGCAGCGTCGAGCGTGGTTCCTGTCGAGCGCATCAGCGTGTCGTGATCCTTCAGCCCAAAACAGCGCGCGAGATGGTCTGTGGCTAAATCATATTCGATTCTGCGAATGTACATGCCGCTGAGAGGATCTGTCGCCTCCGGCAAAGGAGCAGTTTATGGATATCGGCGTTTATCTGATCCGTTTCTTGCAGGGTGGGCTGGGCAATCTGGCCGCCTATCTGGCCGCGCACGTTTTGTTGTGCCTGTTGCCGGCGTTCTTCATCGCCGGTGGCCTGTCCACGCTGGTGCCCAAGGAATCTGTCACGCGCTTCCTGGGACGCAAAGCGCCCAAGTTTATTGCGTATCCCGCCGCTGCGCTGGCCGGCAGCGTGCTGGCGGTGTGTTCTTGCACCATCGTGCCCCTGTTTGCCGGCATCCATAAGAAGGGCGCCGGCCTGGGGCCGGCGATCACATTCCTATTCTTTGCCCCGGCCGGCAACATTCTCGCCCTGGCCTACACCGGCGTGGCGTTGGGGCCAGAGTTCGCCGTCGCGCGCATCATCTTGTCGCTCACCTTCGGCATCAGCATCGGTCTCATCATGGCGCTCATCTTCCGGCGCGACGATCAGGCGCACGCCGAAGCAAGCGACGCCGCCTTTGTCGGGCACGGCGGCCTCAAACGGATGACGGTGGTTTTTCTGCTGGTCATGGTCGCGCTGTTGATCTTTGGCACGCTCAAAGTGCCGGTGCTGCTCAACACGTACGCCTCCTTCACGCTGCCGGTCCCCGGATTGCAGGCGCTTCAGCAAACCTTGTTCACCCTGATTCCCTTTGATCCCGCCAAAGGCGAAGAAGGTGTCACCGTGCAGGGCCTGATCTTGATTGGCCTGCTGGTGTTGATTGGCTTGACCGCCTGGCGCGGCCTGGGCAAAGTGGACGAAGGTTACAATCGCTGGACGTGGATTTCGCTGGGCTTGATCGCGGTGACGCTCGGTGTGGCAGCTGTTGGGATACAGCCGACTGCAGATGGCGCGCAGATTGACCTGACCGGCAAGTTCTTCGGGGTATTGCTCATGTTGGCGGCCATCTGGCACATCGGGCGGCGCTACTTCGAGGACTACGAAATCCAGCAATGGCTGTGGGAGACATGGCGCTTCGTTCGGCAGATTTTCCCATTGCTCATCGTGGGGGTGTTCGTGGTCGGCGTCATCCGCCAGATCATCCAGCCAGAGTGGATCGAAGCGATCGCCGGCAGCAACACGCTGTTTGGCAACCTGGCCGGCGTGATCTTCGGCGTTTTCATGTACTTCCCCACGCTGGTCGAAGTGCCGATCGCCCAGATGTTCCTCTCGTTGGGGATGCATCCCGGCCCGCTGATCGCCTATCTGATGGCCGATCCTGAACTGAGCCTGCAAAGCATCTTGATGATCTCGGTCATCATCACCCGGCGCAAGGCATGGACGTATGCGGGCCTGGTGGCCGTGTTCAGCACGGCATCCGGCCTGATCTATGGCGCCTGGGTCGATGGGGCCAGCCCGCTGGTCTTGCTGGGCTACCTGGCCGGCTTCATAGCCTTGCTGGGTGGGATGCTGTATCTGCTCAACCGGCGCGACGCGCGCCTGGATGTGGCGCGCGCGCAAACTTCCTGACCTGTTCATCATATACGCGTTGGGCGCATCGCCCGACCGCATTGAATCCCTTATCAAATCAAAAAAAGGAGTATCTGCCATGGAGATCAAAATTCTGGGTTCCGGCTGCGCCAAGTGCAAAAAGCTGGAAGAACTGGCCCGCGAAGCTGTCAACGATCTGGGCGCGCAGGCGAACGTGGTGCACGTGACCGACATGAACGCCATCATGGCCTATCCGATTCTCAGCACGCCGGCGCTGGTGATCAACGAGCAGTTAAAGACCTCGGGCCGGCTGCCACGCAAAGAAGAGATTGTGACCTGGCTGAAGGAGGCCATGAACTGAGATGCCTGAAGATACGTGTGCCTGCAACAGCTCGAACACGCTGATCTTTGCCTGTTCCGGCGGCTCGAACGTCGGGCAAATCGCCAACGCCGCCGCGCTTGAACTCGATCGCATTGGCGTCGGGCGCATGTATTGTCTGGTTGGCGTCAGCGCGCACCTCGGCGGCATGGTCGACTCGGCGACCGGCGCAGACTATCGCATCGTCATCGACGGTTGCCCGGTGGCCTGTGCGCGCAAAGCAGCCGAACACGCCGGTATCCGCGTCGACTGCCATGTGGTCGCAACAGAGATAGGCATTCCCAAGAACCATGTGTTTGAGTGGACGGCGGATCAAGTCGGGCGTGTCGTTGAGGCAGCGCGGGCCGGCGCGCCCATCGGGCATCTGGCAGGTGATATGCGCGCCGGCAACAGCGAGGCCGGTTGCGGCTGCCACTGAAACCCGGTCAAGCGTTCAAAGAGGTGAAAGCATGAGTCAAACATTCTCCACCGCTTCGAGTGCGGCGCCGGCGGCGTCGCGCCGACTCTCTACGCTGGATCGCTTTCTGACCCTGTGGATTTTTCTGGCCATGGCAATCGGCGTTGGGCTGGGTGCGCTGCTGCCTGAAGTCGAACACTTCATTAATCAGTTCCAGGTTGGCACAACGAACATTCCCATTGCCATCGGCTTGATCCTGATGATGTATCCCCCCTTCGCCAAAGTGAAGTATGAGGAGCTGGGCGAAGTCTTTCGGAATCGCAAGGTGTTGGCCATTTCACTCATCCAGAACTGGCTGGTTGGGCCGGCGCTGATGTTTGTCCTGGCGATTGTGTTCCTGCGCGACAGGCCGGATTACATGGTCGGCCTCATCATGATCGGTCTGGCGCGTTGCATTGCTATGGTCATCGTGTGGAACGAGCTGGCCAAAGGCGACACCGAATACGCAGCCGGCCTGGTGGCATTTAACAGCATATTCCAGGTGTTCTTCTATAGCGTGTATGCCTGGTTCTTTGTCACCATTCTGCCGCCTCTGTTTGGCATGCATGGCGAAGTGGTGCAGATCGGCATCGGCCAGATCGCCGAAAGTGTGTTCATCTATCTGGGCATCCCGATGATCGCCGGCTTTGCCAGTCGCTTCCTGCTCATCCGCGCCAAGGGCCACCAGTGGTATCAGACCCAGTTCGTGCCGCGCGTCAGTCCCATCACCCTGGTCGCGCTGTTGTTCACGATTGTGGTGATGTTCAGCCTGAAGGGCAACCTGATCGTGCAAATTCCGCTGGATGTGGTGCGCATTGCTATCCCCCTGGCGCTGTACTTTGTGCTGATGTTTCTGGTCAGCTTCTGGATGGGCAAAAGCCTGGGGGCCGACTACACGAAGACCACCACGATGTCGTTCACGGCTGCCAGCAACAACTTTGAGCTGGCCATCGCGGTGTCGGTGGCGGTGTTTGGCATCCGCTCTGGCGAAGCGTTTGCAGCGGTGATCGGTCCGCTGATCGAGGTGCCGGTGATGATCGGACTGGTGAACGTGGCGCTGTTCTTCCAACGGCGCTTGTTTGCCCATGAGTTGCAGCCGGCGCCGGCCGGCATGGTGAGCGCGGCTGCTGAGGCCTGCCCGCCGCCATCGGGCACAGGAAAGTAAGCCGGGAGCCTGTCTCTCTGAGAGACAGGCCCATAGGCGGGGGCTATTGCCAGATCATCTTGATCGCAGCCAGAACCAGCACAACGGCGAGGATGCGACGCAGGGTCACCCCGGCCAGTCGTCGGCTGCCGTATTCTGCGCCGATCCACCCGCCGACTGCGGCAGCCGGCGCCCATAGCAGGATGGCAGATGGCAACTCGCCGAGGTTGCCGGCGTTGCCCAACAACCCTGCCGTTGAGTTGAGCAGGATAAACACACTGGTTACGCCGGCAGCCTGACGCGGCCCGGCCCACCGGGCGAAGATGAGCAATGGCCCCAACAAAAGCCCGCCCCCCGTGCCGGTCAATCCGGCCAGCAGTCCGATGGCAAGGCCAGCCAGCAACGCGGCCGGTATCGATACGGGCCGCGTTGCCGCCACCGCATCTGGCTGGGTGGTCGCGCGGTATAACCGCCAGGCCGCGCACAGGAGCAACCCACCCACGATGACACGATAGATCAGGCTGGGCAGAATCAGCCGGCCGCCCACAAACGCAAAGGGGATCGAAGTCACAGCGAACGGCCACAGCAGTTGCCAGGAGAAGTGGCCGGCGCGCGAGAATTTGACGGCCGCGATCGTTGAGACCACGATGTTCAGCGCCAGCGCGACCGGGCGCATCACGTCGGGCGCCAGGCCGAACAGCGCCATTGCTGCCAGATAGCCGGAGGCGCCGGCCTGCCCGACAGAGGCGTACAACAGCGCGGCGCAAAAGATCAGGCCGGCCAGCGTGACGACGGCGGCGCCGTCTCCGGCGATATTCATTAGCCGCCGATTGTATGCCGCAAGTGGCCGGCCCGGTTAATCGATGCGATAGCCCACTCCCCGCACCGTCTGCAAATGCGTGGGATTCGAGGGATCCTTCTCGATCTTCTCGCGCAGCCAGCGCACGTGCACATCGACCGTGCGCGTGTCGCCTTCAAAGTCGTAGCCCCACACCTGGGTGATGAGAAATTCGCGCGACAGCACGGCGCCTTTGTTGCGCATGAGGGTTGACAGCAATTCGAATTCCTTGTGGCTCAGCTTGACCTCGCGGCCATCCACAAAGACCCGGCGCGACACAAGATCGAGCGACACATTGCCGGCCACCAGACTGGCGCTGGGGCGATTGGGCGCCCGGCGCAGTGCAGCCCGCACACGGGCCATCAATTCGGGCAGGCTGAACGGCTTGACCACGTAGTCATCCGCGCCGCTCTCCAGGCCGATCACACGGTCGATTTCCGCGCCGCGCGCCGTGAGCAGGATGATGGGCACGTCGGACTCCTTGCGGATGATGCGGCACAACGAAAGCCCGTCCAGGCCGGGCAGCATGACATCGAGCACGCAAACATCCGGCGCCTGTGAGCGGGCCAGTTCCAGCGCCTCTTCGCCGTTCGCAGAGGCAAGAACAGTGTAGCCCTCTGCCCGCAGATGCTGTGACAGCAGTTCCAGCAATGTCAACTCATCTTCGACTACAAGAACCTTAGGCATATCTCGGAAATCAGTGCCAACTGCCATGAGCCGAGTGGCGCCTTCAGTTGTCGTCCTCTTCAGGCGCAAGGTCACCCAGTTCGCCGGTGACGGCGAATTGAATGCGCTCGCACAGATTGGTGACCCGATCGGCAGTGCGCTCCAGATTGTGCGCCACCCACAGCAGGTAGGTCGCGCGAGGGGTCGTCCGGGGATCGCTGATCATGTAGGTGATCAACTCGCGCAACACCTGATTGTAAAGCTGATCGACTTCTTGATCCCGTTTGACCACGGCGCGGGCCAGCGCCACATCGCCCTTGATGTACGCTTCCATTGCCTGATGGAGCATCTCGCAACAGGTCACTTGCATACGCGGGATGTCGATCAGCGGCTTGAGCAAAGGCTCGTGGCCCATGCGGATCACCACGCTGCCAATGCCGGCGGCGTGATCGGCCATGCGCTCCATCTCGACGGCCATGTGCATCGAGGCGACGATGAGCCGCAGGTCGGCGGCGGCCGGCTGCTGACGCGCGATAGTCGTCAGGCACTCCTCTTCGATTTTGTAGCGCAACTGATTGACGCGCTCGTCGACAGCTATCACCTGCCGGGCCAGATCGATATTGCGCTCCTTGAGCGCGCGCACGGCGCGCTCGGTCTGCTCCTCAACCAGGCTGCCCAGCCGCAACACGTCATCGCGGATGGCCTGCAACTCATGGTCGAGCGCGCTGCGAGTGAAAGAGCTTGCCATTTTTGTGCCGCCTATCTGAACTGTGACGCAGAGAGCGCCTAGCCGAACCGTCCGCTCACATAGTCTTCCGTGCGCTTGTCTTTGGGCTTGGTGAAGATGACCTGGGTATCGTCGAATTCGATCATTTCGCCGGCGCGGTCGGGCCGCATCATCATCATCGCGGTGTAGTCGCTCACGCGCGCCGCCTGCTGCATGTTGTGTGTGACGATGACGATGGTGTAGTCCAGCTTGATCTCCTGCATCAACTCTTCGATCTTCAGCGTGGCGACTGGGTCGAGCGCTGAGCAAGGTTCG
>DAOUDB010000274.1:0-16017 GCA_034431495.1 Thermoflexales bacterium | reverse complement strand
AACCATCGGCGCCGCGCACAGGCTAATACAGCCGGCGGCAAACAGCCTGCGAGCGGCAACAGTGGACAGGCGCATGGTATTCGATGAGGATATCACGCGATGGTGAAACGACGGCGCTACAGCGCGAAATCAGGCTATACTCGCCCCGCACGATGTTTAAGCATCTTAAACTCTGGCGACCGATGTGGGGAAAGATGGAACCGAACGCGATCGCGCGTCTGGCAAGTTCACTGGGTCTGGTTGTCATCATTGCGCTTGGATCATTGCCCGCTGCGGCCCCCGTGGCAGCCGAAGCAGAAACCAGACCGCTTTCGCAGAGCGGCGACCCTGTTCCCCCGACCATGCCGGTCGTGCGACTGCCCGAAGGCACGATCAACATCGCCCTGCTGGGCGTCGACAAGCGCCCGACACGCAGCTTCGCCAACACCGACGTGATCATCATCGCCAGCATCAATCCCGACGTGCCTTCGGTAGTCATGCTGTCCATCCCGCGCGACACGCCGGCCTACATCCCCGGCTTCGGCACTTATAAGATCAACACAGCGTTTGCGCGCGGCGGCCCGAACCTGTTCAAGGAAACCATTCTGTACAACTTTGGCATCCAGATTGACTACTTCGCGATGGTCAATTTCGAAGGCGTCGTGCATGGCGTGGACACGCTGGGCGGCGTGGACATCGTGGCGACCTGCCCCATCTACCACGTCTTCCCGCGCGACCCGTACTACATGGGCGGTGCTTACGTGGCGCAAGATTACGTAGACACGTTCACGGGCGAGGTCTGGAAGCGCGGCGCCAAAGTGCCGACGCTGGAAATCAACATCCCCAAAGCCGGCGTATACACCTTCAACGGCCTGCAAGCGCTGGCCTATGTGCGCGCCCGTTACGGCATCCCCGGCGGCGACGTGGACCGCGGCCGGCGCGAGCAACGCCTGGTGCGCGCCCTATTCGCCAAAGCCAAACAGATCAACATCCTGCCCAAAATCCCCGCCCTGCTCGACCAGTATCAAAGGCATATCCAGACCGATATGTCGCTGGAGACGATCCTGTATTTCGCCTCGATCGCCCACCGCTTCAACAACGCCATCATCCGCAGCCGGTTCCTCGACTGGGGCGGCGCGAATGGGGCTGTGGGCGCAGACGGGTTGGTAGCGCTGCCCAGCCCCAGCGATCGCTACCGCTATCTGCAACAGACACTCACCATCGCGCTGAATCAACGGCCCAACGACGGCATTCCGATCGAGGTCTGGAACGGCACCAACGACCCCGGCTTTGGCGCGGCAGCCGCAGATCGACTCGCCGAACTGGGCTTTCGCATCGTCGACCTGCGCGCGGCCGATCGGCTCTATGACAAGACGATCATCTACGACCGCACCACCTCGAGCAAGGGCAGCGCCGTGCCGCTTCTACTGCGCACGTTCAACCTGAAACAAAGCAACGTGGTGGCCGATCCCAACACAGACGGCCCGCGCTATCGCATCATCATCGGCCCCGACTTCAACACCTGTTACTACGCACGCTCGGCCGCAGCAGCCGGCAACCGCGAGATCGGGCCGGAAAATCCTGAAGCAGCCGACCTGCCGGCCGAGCCGGTCATCGTGGCCGAAACGCCAATCACGCCCACAGAAACCATTGCGCCAGTTGCGGCCCTGTCAACCGAAATCGTGGTGCTGGCCGGCAACGTGGTGAATGTGCGCAGCGGCCCCGGCCGGCAATATCAACTCCTGGGACGATTGGCCGGCGGCAACACCGCGCCGGTGCTGGGCAAGAGCCTGGATGACCGGTGGTGGCACATCCGCTTCAGGGGCAAGCTGGGATGGGTTCACGGCGACTACGTTGCGCCGGTTGGCCCCGTAGCGGCAAGCGGCGGCGCTGAAGCTGCGGCAGGTACCACGCCGCCGGCAGGTCTGCCAACCATCGTGATTCCGGCCGGCGACATCGTCAATGTGCGCGCCGGGCCGGGCACTGAGTACCCCTTACTGGGCCGGCTGGTTGGCAGGCAGCGCGCACAGATCACCGGCAAGAACATCGATCAATCCTGGTGGCAAATCCGATACGGCAATGACGTGGCCTGGATATCGGCGCGCTTCGTGCGCGCCGAGGGCAACCTGTCGGCGATTCCAATCCGCGACTCGTAACGCGCAACGCCCAGAAATGCGAGAGGCCGGTCTTGGACCGGCCTCTGTGCAAGCTGCCTTCGGGAGTTGAACCCGAAACCTATCACTTACGAAGCGATTGCTCTGCCGATTGAGCTAAGGCAGCGCGCTGATAACCTGGGTATGATACCCAAAGTGCATGAGAACGTCAACCGGCCCGCGCCGCACAAACACACGCCGTAAATCTCCCCTGGCCGCCACCCCATCGGCGCCGGCGCGCCTGCAATCGGCATTGCTGGAGTGGTTCGCCATACACCGGCGCGATCTGCCCTGGCGCTCCGAGCCGCGCGATCCCTATCGGGTGTGGCTATCCGAGATCATGCTGCAACAGACGCAGGTTGCCACGGTCATTCCTTATTACGAACGTTGGCTGCAACGTTTCCCAACCTTAAAAGACGTGGCCGAAGCGCCCATCGACAACGTGTTGAAGCTCTGGGAAGGACTGGGCTACTACGCGCGCGCACGCAACTTCCATCGCGCCGCGCAGATCATCATGCGCGACTATGGCGGTCAGGTTCCAGACACCGTCGAGGCATTGCGCAAGCTGCCCGGCGTAGGTCGTTACACTGCCGGCGCAATCGCCAGTCTGGCTTTTGGGCGGGACGCGGCAGTGCTGGACGGCAACGTGCGGCGCGTGCTATCACGCCTGTATGCGCTGGCAGACGCGCAATCGCCGGCGGCATTGAAACGACTGTGGCAACTGAGCGAATCGCTGTTGCTGGCGGGGCGCGCCGGCCCGTTCAACGAGGCGTTGATGGAACTGGGCGCAACGCTCTGCGCCCCACGCGCGCCCGAATGCCCGCGCTGCCCAATCCGCGCGGAATGCCGCGCATTTGCCGCCGGCCGGCCAGAAGCCTACCCAGCCCGCACAGCCCGCCCGCCATTGCCTCACAGGTTCTCCGTCGCCGCCGTTATCGAGGATGCGAATGGGCGCGCGCTCATGGCGCAACGCGCGCCGCAGGGACTGCTCGGCGGTCTGTGGGAATTTCCCGGCGGCGAGCTGGAACCAGCAGATGGCGAGGATGAGGTCGGCCGCGCGCGCCGGCTGGCACAACTCGTCCAGGAGCGCGCAGGCATCTCGATTCATGTCACGCCGGATGATCTCATCGGTATTGTGCGACACACCTTCACCCATTTCCGGCTCACGCGCTGGGTGGCGCGCGTTCGGCTGGCGCAGGCAAGCCCGGCGCCCCAGTGTGGCAACGGCTACATCGCCGTGCGCTGGGTCACCCGCGAAGAGATGTCGCGCCTGGCCCTCACCCGCAGCGATCAGAAAATCTGCGACCTGGTGTTTGGGCGGGCATCTCACACACCGCACCCTTCGCTGCGCGCCCCATCTTGAACTATCATCAACTGCTCAACCGTCAATAATCACCCGATCGTCATTTGGAGAAATGCCATGCGACTGAAAACGCTTGTGTTGTTACTGGTCGTCGTCGGTCTGTCGGTGCTCACGGTTGGCGCGCAGCCCGGCCTGGCAGCGTCGCCGGCCCTTTCAAGCAGCGGGCCGTGGCTGGTCTTCAAGGCCGGCGAGCAGATCAGCGCCGTTGAGGCAGACGGCACAGGGCTGGTCTCGTTTGATACCCCTACCCTGCTGACACACAGTGAGCTGACACATGGCGCCTCACCGACCGGCGAATGGCTGGCTTTCCGATCGGGCGACCCAGGCACATTTGCCAACGCCACGCTGAATCTGCTGCACCTGCCCGATGGCAATCTGCGCGTCATCGCACACTTGTTGACGCCGGCGATCGAGCAGGCAGCGGCGGAGGATCGCGCCGAGCCGGCTATAGCAGTCAGCATGCCGGATGCCATGGCCTGGTCTCCCGACGGCCAGTATCTTGCCTTCGTGGCTGCCATCGACGGACCCTCTTCCGATCTGTATGTGTACGATGTTCGGCGTGACAAAGTGACCCGGCTGACCGATGGGCGAAACGAAGCGGCTTCATTGACATGGTCACCCGACAGCAAGTCGATCGTGCATCTGGAAGTCGAGCATTTTGGCACGGGCGCCGGCTGGGCCGTGAAGGCAGCATGGGCGGCGCCTGCTGCCGGCGGTCGCGCCCGGCGGTTGTACACCACAAGCAGCGCCGGCGAAATCTGGCTGGGCTGGACTGCGCCCGACACGTTCGGCGTTTACTCATTCGATGAGATATCGCCTGGCAAAGCCCGGCTGATCAACCTGCGCACGGGTCGCAGTCGAACGCTCTACGCCGGCACGTTTGCCGAGGCGGCGCTTGCGCCGGACAACGCGCTAGCGTTCATCGCTACCAGCTATGACCAACGCCTGTCGGAAGGCGTGTACCTGGTGTCTGCGCCAGGCCGCAAGCCTGCGCGTGTTGCCGACGGCCAGTGGAATCGAGTGATGTGGATCGCGCAGACAGACCGGTTCATAGCCAGCGGCCCACAGGGCATCCTGTCATTCGCCACAGATGGCGAGACAACTCAAATAGACGAGATGCCGTGGTTTGCCGTCTCGCCAGACGGCGCGCGTCTCGTGGCATGGGGCAATAGCGAGTTCGACGCCCGGCCCGGCGCGCGGGTATACACCGCCGGTGGAAGGCTGGTGCGCGAGATCACCAAAGACTCTGTCGATGTGACGGTGTGGCGGCCCGACTCGGCCGGCCTGTTCTACGTCAGCAACGGCGCTCTGTATTACTCCGATCTGTCCGGCCGGCGCCCCAGACTGGTGAGCCGCAATGTCCACGCCGGGATGGATGGCGGCATCGCCTGGGTCAACGGGCGCTAACGCGGTACGCAGTCACTCCTGCCGCACGGCCAAGGCGATCTCGACGCGTCGCATGCGCAGCATGGGATAGATGGCCGCCAGCAGGGCGGAGGCCAGCGCCACCAGCATCGCCTGCGCAAAGGTGATCCATTCGAGTTCGAGCCGGATGGTCCAACCGAACGAGCGCAGGTTGATGATGTAGACCAGAATCAGTGCCAGCACGAAGCCGGTGGGGAGAGACAGAAGACCGGCCGTGCCGCCCATCAGCCCTGTCTCGAGCAGGGTCATGCGCCACATCTGGCGCAGGGTCATGCCGTTGGCGCGCAAGACACCCAACTCGCGCGTGCGCTCGATCTGCAACGCCATGAGCGCGCTGAGCACGCCGATGAAAGCGACCAGCGTCGCCAGCAAGTTCAGCGCGCCGGTGATGGCAAATGTGCGGTCGAACACTGCCAGGGCATTGGCGCGCAACTCGCGGTTGGCGGAAATAACCAGCTCGCGCCCGGCAAAGCGCGTTCGCAAGTCGCGCACAAAGTCGGCCGCTTGCGGCTGGGTCGCCGGCGCCAGATGCAGCGCCAGCGATGAGATACCGCCATCGCGCCAATAGCGATCGTACAGATCGCGGCGCATCAGAATCACACCCTGATCGGAGCCGTAGTCGTAGTACACGCCCACCACCCGAAAGGCGCGCGGGCCTTCATCAGTTCGCAGCGTGATGACGCTGGTGGGGCCGTCCGGCGTGATGCCGTGCCGATTGGCAAATGGCTCCGACACCTGCACTTCATCCCGGCCCTGCATATCCACCCACAAGCGAGACGGATCGCGCGAAGCCCAGACAAAGATAGCGGCCTGGCGTTCAAGGGAGGAATCGATAGCCAGCAATGACGCCGGGCGCCAGCCTGCCTGATCTGTTGCGCCGGCCTGCGCGCCCGGCGCAAATTCGGCCGGCACGCGCCGCAGGGTGACCACTTCAGACACGCCCGGCACAGCAGCAAACTCGGCGGCCAGACCGGGATCAATGGTGCTGGTGGCGTTGAATGCCCCGCTGCCGTTCGAAGGCGGCGACACATAGACATCGGCAATCAGCGACGCATCCAGCCATGTCTCGACTGTGACGCGGAAGCTGCCGATCATGCTCTGCAAACCGATGATGACCGAGACGGCAATCATCAGCGAGGCGACCGCGATGGCCGTGCGTGAGATGGCGCTGGTGACGGCGCGGGGCGCCATTTTCCCGATCACGCCAAACAGCCGACCCAGCGGCCGCGGCAACAGACGCATGAGCGCAATCGTCAGCGCCGGCGACATCAGCGCAATGCCCACCACCACGCCGAAGATGCCGGCCAGGTTTATCACCAACGACGCGGTGAGCAGCAGCATGGCCGCGCCGGTCAGCACCAGGATCAAACCGCCGGCGGTGACGAACGGCAGCACCCGGCGCACGCGCTGCTCGATGTTGGATCGCTTCATCACGCCAACCGGCTCGATGCTGGTGGCCTCGTAGGCTGGGGCCAGCGCCGCCAGCAGCGCCGCCCCTACCCCCAGCGCGAACCCTTTCAGCAGAATAAACGGATCGATGGCAACTGAGCGTACCGTCACCACGTAGTACAGGTCGTTGATGGTCTGGGTCACCAGGCCAACCGCGCCCCGACCCAACAGCACACCCAGAACGAGACCGATGGACGCGCCAACAGATCCGAGCAGAGCGGATTCGGCCAGCACCATGCCAAACACTTCGCGCCGGGTGACGCCAAGACAACGCAGCGTGCCGATGATGGGCCGGCGCTGGACGATGGAAAACGTGATGGTGTTGTAGATGAGAAACATACCCACCACCAGCGCCAGCAGGCTGAGCGCAGTCAGATTGAGCTGGAACGCCTCGGTCAGGCTCTCGACGCTCTGGCTGCGCGCCGCCGGCCTGACGATCTGCGCTCCCGGCGGCAGGATGGCGCGCACGCGCTCGAGCAGGGCGCGGCCTTCGGCGGTGCGCTCGTCGGCGATGAGGTCAATGTGCGACAGCCGGCCCACTTTGCCGAACAACTCCTGCCCCGCGCCGACATCCATCAGCGCCAGACCATCGAGCGCGCTGCGGCTGTCGTCATCGGCCGAGCGCAGGATTCCGGCGATGCGAAAAGTGTGACGCTGATCGGCCACACGCAGCGAGACGACATCGCCGGCCTTCAGGCTGTACCGCTCGGCCATTGCCTCGCCCAGTAAGACAACATCGGGCGCGGTGAGCAAATCACCCAGAATGGAGAGATCGATCACCTCGCCGCCGCCAAGGTAACTGCGAAATGGCCGCTCGGCAAAGATATCCACGCCGAGAATGTGCAGTGGCTGCTGATCGAGTTCCAGCGCGGTGGCATAGCCTTCGACGACGGGGGCGGCCCGCTCGATGCCCAGCTCGACCTTGATACGGCGATACACATCCTGATCAAGGCCGGCCGGCCCGCCGATCACCTGGTGGGTAGCGCGCCCGGTCACCGTCTCGGTGCTGAGGACGAAGGCGCGTGAGGCGCTGCCGTTGGCCAGGTCGATGGCGACGACCACCGCCACACCCAGGGCCACGCCAAGAATGCACAGGGCCGCCTGCAAAGGCCGGCGCAGCAAATAGCGAAGACTGGTCTTGAAAATCACGCGGCGAGCTTAGCGCGCCGAGATGAGAACAGGTTTAAGTCAGGCCGCAAGCTTGCCTCAATGCTTTGCAGTGCTTCAGTTCACAAGGCGCGCAAAATCGCGCAGCGAGCCGCCACCATGCACACGCATACGCGGCCATGTCATGGCAGTGTCGAGCGTCTGGCGTCGGCCCGGATTGGTGGTCACCGCGGCCCAGGTCTCGACCGACTCCAACACCACAATCACATCGCGATCATACTTGCCGGCGGGGTAGCAAAAGAAACGTGGACGCTGGCCGGTGTGGTGGGTGATGGCCTCAATGGGGCCCAGGATCTCCCAGACTAGAAACTGAAAGGACCGTCCGCGCAGATCGGGGTGGGTGCGGCTGTGCGACTCGATGCTCATGCCGGCCTCGGCCATCTCACGCGCCATATCCCACGTCAGATATTCGGGTCGGCCATTGTTTATGAAGTCGCTGACCACAAAGAACACGCCGGTGAAGCCGTACTTCTTCAGAAGGGGGAAGGCATTCTCATAGTTGTCGCGGTAACCATCGTCGAAAGTCAAGACCACCGGCCGAGGCGGCAGCGACGCGCCGGTGCTGAGGTGTTCGAGCAGCGCGTACAAGCTGACTGTCGAAAAACCGTTTTCGGCCAGATAGGCCAGCTGTTGGTCGAACATGTCAGGCGAAACGGACAGATCGACGCGGTACTTGTCTGCGCCGGCCGGCGGAACCGAGATGTAGTGATACATCAGGATGGGCACGGTCAACACACGCTGATGCGCATTCACGTCGGGCGCAGGCCGCTCGATAGGCTGCTGAAGTGTCACCGGGGCCGGCGTTGAGGTTGGCAAAGCCGTCGGCGTGGGAACAGGCGCACCGGTGGGTGGGGGGACGGTGGGTGCGGGTGAAGCCGGCGCTGTGACAGTCACAGAGGGACGCGGCGTTGCCGTATCGGCTGAGGCAAGCCCAATGTCGCCGGCCTGAGGTGGACGCCCTGGGTAAGCTGCCACGCTATTTGCCGCCGCATGGCCCTGCCACAGGATGCCCCCCAGCACGAGCAAGCATCCTGCCCAGACAAGCCAACGATGAACTGCCATAGTCGCCGATTATAGGAGACTGCGCGCAGTGGTTGAAAATCGCGCGTCGGGCGGGGTTACAATCGCAGCATGAGCACTCAGAACCCCGCCCGGCCGGGGGCGCTGACGTTGGCGGTGATCGTTATGCTGCTGCTTGCGGCATGCGGTCCGGCTGCGCCGCCCGTGTCGCCGCTGCCCTACAGCGATGACTTCAGCAATCCACAATCCGGCTGGCAGACTCTTTCGGATGTGTCAGCCGAAGTGAAGTATGACAACGGCAGGCTGCGCTTTACCATTCAACAGGAAAATCTCACCCAATGGAGCGTGGCCGGCCGGCAATTTGCCGATGGCGATTTTCAGGTTGACGCACAGGCCGTCGGCGGCCCCACCGACAACGGCTTCGGCGTGGTCTTCCGCTTCCAGGATCGCAAGAACTTCTATCACTTCGAGATCTCGTCAGACGGCTACTGGCGGGCCGGCATGATGAAAGACGGCGCATGGGAGAACTGGGAGGATTGGGCTGCGCATCCGGCCATTCAGACCGGCAACGCCGTCAATCGGATTCGCGTCATCATGAAAAGCGACGAGTTCGTCTTCATGGTCAACGATCAACAGATTGCGCAGCGCCAGGACGCTTCATTCGCGTCCGGCGACATCGGGCTGTTTGCGCTGACGCTGATCGACGCCCCTGGAACCGATGTGGCGTTCGACAACGTAGCGGTGACCGAAGTCAATAGCCAGTAGTCAGTATGTCCACAGACACTATTTTCAGCCGAATTGTGCGTGGCGAGGCGCCGGCGCGCATCGTGTATCAGGATGACGAAGTGACCGCCTTTCAAGATGTCAGCCCTGTCGCGCCGATACACATTCTGATCGTGCCAAACAAGACCATGCGCACGTTGAACGACGCCGGCCCGGATGACCAGGCACTGCTGGGCAAGCTGCTGTTGACGGCACAGAGGATCGCCGGCGAAATGGGCATCGCCGAACAGGGCTACCGCATCGTGATCAACTGCAACGCGCAGGGCGGGCAGTCGGTGTATCACCTGCATCTGCATCTGTTGGGTGGCCGGCGCCTGACCTGGCCGCCCGGCTGACACAACCTGCCAAAGCGCACTGCCGCCTCCTACTTCCGATTCGTGATCTGGCATCTGAAGTCCGATATCTGTAGTCTGACATGAAAGTTCTAATCACCGGCGGCGCCGGCTTCCTGGGCACGGCACTCGCCAACACACTCGTCCACGCCGGCGCAGTCGTGCGCGTGATAGACAACCTGAGCAGCGGGGACCCCTCTCACCTTGATCCGGCGGTGCATTTCACGCGCGGAGATGTGGCCGACGTGCCCAAGTTGTGGTCTGTGCTGCAGGGTGTGGATTGCGTGTATCACCTGGCAGCGCGCGTATCGGTGCCAGAGTCGGTGCTGTATCCCAAAGACTACAACGAAACCAACGTGGGTGGCACAGTAGCCCTGATGCAGGCCATGCGCGACGCCGGCGTGCGGCGGGTTGTGCTCGCTTCATCTGGCGCTGTCTACGGCGAACAAGCCGAGCAACCGGTGCGCGAGACGTGCATCCCCAGCCCGGCTTCACCCTACGCCGTGAGCAAGCTGGCCGCCGAATACTATGTGCACACGATCGGCGCGCTGTGGGGCATGGAGACGGTTGCCCTGCGCATCTTCAACGCTTACGGGCCGGGCCAGGCATTTCGGGCTTCACACCCGCCGGTCATACCAGCCATCGTGCGCCAGGCGCTCAGCGGCGGCTCGATCATCGTGCATGGCAGCGGCAAGCAAACACGCGACTTCGTTTATGTGGATGATGTGGTGAGCGCGCTGGTCAGCGCCGCCAGCGCCCCTAACGTCAACCGGCTGACGATCAATGTCGGTAGCGGGACTGGCACGAGCATCAATGCCGTGGTGGAGACAGTTGGCCGGGTGCTCGGCAAGTCGCTGGCAGCGCTTCACGTCACCGCCGAGAGCGGCGGCGTGTCGCGCATGAGCGCCGACCTGTCGCGCGCCCAGGAGCGTCTCAAATACCAGCCGCGCACATCGCTGGAAGACGGCCTGCGGCGCGTCGTGCAAGCCTTTCAACAAGCCGGCTGAACCGGGCAACCATGATCGAGACCAGAGAGCTGACCAGAGTCTTTGGCAAGACAACGGCGGTGGACCGGCTGTCGATCCAGATCGGCGCCGGCTCGATCTTCGGCATCGTTGGCCCGAACGGCGCCGGCAAGACGACGCTGATTCGCATGCTTGCCGCGCTGCTGCCTCCGACCAGCGGCGACGCGCTGGTGGGCGGGGCATCCATCCGGCGCCACACTGCCCGCGTCCGACGATTGGTCGGCTATTTGCCGGATGTGAGCGGCGTGTATCCGGATATGACCGTCGCCGAATACATGACCTTTTTCGCCGCGTGCTATGGCGTGCCGGCCAACGACCGCGCTGCGCTGACTGGCGACCTGCTGGCCCTGGTCGATCTATCGCATCGCAGGAACGAGCCGGTAGACAAACTGTCGCGGGGAATGCGCCAACGGCTCGGAATGGCCCGCGCGCTGGTCCATGATCCACAAGTCTTGTTGCTCGACGACGCCACCGCCAGCCTGGATCCCCGCGCGCGGGTCGAACTGCGCGAGTTGCTCAAAGAGTTGCGCAGCATGAACAAGACAATCGTCATCACCTCGCACATCCTGGCCGAGCTGGAAGACATGTGCACGCATATCGGCATCATGGAGAGCGGCCACATACTGGTCGCCGGCGAGAGCGCAGCCATCCGCGCGCGCCTGCGTCCCCATCGCATCATCGCCGTCAAGTTCTTCGGCAATATCGAGATGGCGATCAACCACGCGCGCACCGGACAGGGCGTCGTGGACGTGCGGCTTGGCTCATTGCCCAGCGAGGCGGTGCGGGATGCCGATCGCATCAATACAGCGCACGTTGCGGACCATGAAGAAGCGATGGATGCAAGCGCACTCCATGCGCTGAAGGAAATGCAGATTGTGTTCGCGGGCAATTACAGCGACGCCACAGAGTTGTTGCGTCATCTGATGCGCACCGGCGTGCAGGTGGTGTCGTTCAGCGAGCAAGCAGACTCGCTGGAAAAAATCCTGACCGGCCTGAATGGGCCGGCACAGGCCGGGCCGGCGTGAGGGAACATTTCCCGGCCGGGGCAATCCGCCGACTTGCGCGGCGGATGAATCCGCGAGCAGCGTGCCCCGGCAAAGAAATGCGCCCCTGCGCGAACCAGGTGATAGAATCGCAGCGCGCATGGCAGAGCTTAACTTGGGGGTCAACCCGTTGATGGTCAAGGAGTTGCGCGGTTACATGCGCGGCACGCGGGCCTACGCAGTGCTAACCGTGTATATCGCCATCGTCAGCGGCATCGCGCTCTTGCTGTACATGGGCGTATCACTGGCCAACCCTGCTTCGGGCGTGGGCAACTCCAGCCAGGTGGGATCGGCTTTGTTCTACGTCCTGGTCGGCCTGCAAATCGTCCTGGTCAGTTTTGTGGCGCCCGCATTCACTGTGAGCGCCATCAGCGGCGAACGCGAACGACTTACGTTTGACCTTCTCAAGGCTACCCTGCTCAGCCCGCGCCAGATCGTGTGGGGCAAGCTGATTCCCGTCCTCGGCTACGTGCTGCTGCTGGTGCTGGCAACCACCCCACTGTTCAGTCTGGCATTCCTGCTGGGCGGCGTAGAGCCGGCCCAGTTCGCAGCCGCGCTGTGCGTGATCCTGGCATCGGCTGCGCTGTTCACAACGCTGGGTCTGTTCGTGTCGAGCCGCGCCCACAGCACACTCAGCGCGACAGTTGTCGCCTATTCAATCGTTGTGGGCATCGTCATCGGCCTGTCAGTGCTCGCCATACTCGTCTTTCCCGTTCTGGCCGGGCCGGGGGGGCGAGCAGGCACTTCTGGCGCGGCGCCGGCGTTGACCGCGCTGTTCGTCGCGCTCATCAGCCTCAGTCCTGTCGGCGCGCTGGTCACATCAGAGGCAAACTTCGTGAACGGCGGGAATCTGCTGACGCTGACGATCGGACCGTTCCCGGCGTCACCTGCGGTGATCGTGCTGCCGGCGCCATTCCTGATCCTGACCACGTGCTATCTGGCCGGGAGCGGCATCCTGCTCTGGCTGGCAGTCCGCGCAGTGCGCGACCAGGCGTGAACAACTCTCGCCGCGCCGGCTAGTTCCAGCGCGCCAGCCGGCCGCTGAGCGCAACAATGTGGCTCCGTATCGTGGCAGCATCCGGCGCTTCGGGCCGCAATTCCAGATAGCGCGTCAGCGCTGCCAGCGCCTGACGCGTGTGCCCCAGGCCGGCGTGAAGCAGCCCCAGATTGCGCGTCTCCTCAGGATCACCGGGGTTCAGCACCAGCAAACGCTCTACTACGCGCAGGGCGCGCTCGAGATCCTGCCGGCTGGCGTAGGCATTCTTGAGATTGTTCAGCATGCGGTTCAGCATATAGCGCGGGCCCACGGGGGACAGGAAAGCCTGGTTGAACGGCAGCTTACCGCCGGTGATGGCGCGCACCCGCTCGGCGCAATCCTCTTCCTCCATCAGCGCGCCACCATTGAACGGATCGAGGTAGATCACGGCGTGCCGGTCGCCGGCTTCATCGCCACGCGTGGCCGGCGTATCTTCAGCATCCAGGCGCGAGCGCACGATGAAATGACCGGGCAACCCCACGCCCTCGGCATCGATCCCCATACGCCGGGCGACTTCAATGTACAGCAACGACAAAGTGATGGGGATCCCAAGCCGACGGTCGAGCACCTGGTTCAAAAAGCTGTTGCGAGGGTCAAGGTAGTCATCTTGATTGCCGGTGAATCCAGCGCGTTTGAACAGATATTGAGCAAGCGCCAGGGCAGGCAGATCGGCCGCAGATAAGGCCGGCCTGGCTGCGGCAGCCAGGTCGTCGAGGCGCTTGAGATAGCGCTCGATGGCAAGACCGGGGTACTCAAAAGCGCCCATCACCAGCGCAGCGCGAGCCAGGTCAACCTCGCGGTCGGGCCGGCCGACTTCATCGGCAAACGCATCCAACGCGGCGCCATCAGACACAACTCCACACCTCCACACACTTCATCAGCCTCAGACGGGTTGCCGACGAAGTGCGCAACACCAGTTGATATAGGGGAGCAATCATAGCAGACCCGGCCAGCGGCAGCGGCGAATCGAATTTCATCTACTACAATAGCGCTCACCTCTCTTAGGAGCAATGACGGAAATGACTATTGACGCGCCCGCGCCCGGCGTGGGGCTGATCGGCAAACGCGTAGATGTGCTGGACAAGGGCTGGATCGAGTTACAGGATCTGATGGGCGATGATCTGGCCATCGTCAATGCGGCGCGCGCATCCTTTCTGGGCGAGAGCAAGGGCAGCGACAAAGACAAGAAACTGCTGTTCTATTTGATGGAGCACCGGCACACCAGCCCTTTCGAGCAGGTGGAGTTCAAATTCCGCGTCCGCGCACCGGTGGTCACCTGGTGGCAATGGGTGCGGCATCGCACGTGGAATTTCAACGCCCAGTCGGGCCGCTACGTCGCCTTCGAGGAAAACGATTTCTACGTGCCGGCTGCGTGGCGCAAACAGTCGCCATCGAACAAGCAGGCCAGCCTGGGCGAGCTGAACGATGAAGAGGGCCGGCCCCTGTTCGACGCGTTGATTGAGCATTATGAGCGGGGCTTCGCGCTGTACAAACAGGCGCTGGAGGCCGGCGTCGCCCGCGAACTGGCGCGCGTCTTTCTGCCCGGCTTCGCGGTGTATTACACCTGGGTTGCCAAAGTTGACGCGCACAACCTCATGGGTTTCTTGCGCCTGCGTATGGCCGAAGAAGCGCAATACGAAATCCGCGTCTACGCCGAGGCCATCTACGAGCACTTCTTCAAGCCGGCCCTTCCCTGGACCGCCGAAGCCTTCGAGCGATTCGTGCTCGGCGGCGCTCTCTGAGCGCCACTCCAGGCCAGCCCCCAACCATGACAGCCACCCCATACAGCCTGGAGCCTGCGCTCGTCAAGCAGATGCGCCGCAACGAGCGTCTGTTCATCATCCAGGTGATGTGGGTGATGCCGTTTGTGGTCATCCAGCAGCAATACGTGCCGGTGCTGGCGACACGGCTGGGCGCCTCGCCGCTGTTGTTGGGCGTGTTGACCTCGGGCTCGGCGCTGGCATTGACGGCCGCCAGCGTGCTGGCTCGCTGGTATCTGCAACGCGCCCCAAATGCGATGCGCACACTGATCGTGCCGGTGTTTCTGTCGCGCCTGTCGCTGCTGCTGATTCCATTGGTGTTGCTTTTGCCGGATCGACAAGCCGAGGCGCTGGTGGCTGCCGCGCTGGCAATCAATCTTGTCATCGGCATCGTGCAGGTCACCTTCTTCGCATTCCTGCCCAAAATCACACTGGCCGAGCGCATCGCCGTGTTGATGGGCGGGCGCTGGACAGTGCTGGGGCTGGCTATGGCAATCGGCACGCCGGCCATGGCCGTCATCCTCGACCATCTGAATATGCCGGTCAACTATTTTGTGGCCTGCGCGGTGGTCATCGCCGCCGGCATTGTCGAGATATTCACCTTTGGCGCAGTGAAGCCGCTGCCCGCGCCGGCCAAACCGCCTGCCCGACAATCGGCAGCCAAAGACCTGGGCGACATCCTGAAGCATGGGCCGGCTGCGCGCTACCTGATCGTGACACTGGCCGCGCAACTGGCGCTCAACGCCTCCGCGCCGCTCATCCCGCTCAAGTTGGTGCGCGAACTGGGCGCCAGTGACACAGCCTATGGCTGGTACATCACGGTGTACTGGCTGGCTGTGGCTGCAATGGGCGCGATAATTCCACGCCTGGTGCGCCGGTTCGGCAACCAGCGCATGTTTGCGGTGGGCGGGGCCGGCATCGGCGCGCAAATGATCGTGCTGGCGCTGGCGCAGAGCCTGCCGCTGACCTGGATGGCCGGAGCGATCGGCGGCCTGGCAAGCGGGCTATTTCAGGTGACCGCCTTCGGGCTGGTCGTGGAGAACGCCCCACCTGAGCGCTATGAGAGTTTCGTCAGCGTCCAACTCAGCGTGTCGAACTTTGCAATCTTTGCTGCGCCACTACTGATGTCCGGTCTGCTGAGCGCAGGGCTGAGCGTGGGGATAGGATTGATGGTGTGCGCCGGGGGCAATGTGCTGGCCAGCACACTCTCGCTGAGACGACGGGGCGCACAAGAGGGCGCATGAAAACACGCCGGGGCGCATTGGCGCGCCCCGGCATCATCTCAGTAATACAGACCCCAGTTCGCCGCCGCCTGATCTTCCATCATCGACGGCTCCCACATTTCCAGGCCCATCGTTACAACGGCTGTTCGCTGGGCGACTTCCTGCACTTTCTGGCGCACTTGCTCGATCATGGCCGGCCCATACGGACAGAACGGCGTCGTCAGAATCATCGTCACTTCGACCTTGTCCGTCTGCCAAT
>DAOUDB010000273.1:0-1807 GCA_034431495.1 Thermoflexales bacterium | reverse complement strand
ACGCAGCCGCCATCGATGGCGCAGGCGCGTGGCGGCGATTCTGGGAGATCGATCTCAAGATGATCCGCCCACAACTTCGGCTGATCCTTTTCTTCACGTTCCTGGGCAGTGTGCAGGAATACGGCGGCATCTGGATCATGACGCGCGGCGGCCCCGGCACGGCCACCTATGTGCCCGGCCTTCAGATGTTCCTGCAGATCTCGGCCGCCGAGTTCGGCTATGCGTCGGCCATCGGCTTCATCCTGGCGCTGGTCGTCCTGGCGATCACGCTGTGGCGCTTCCGATTCAACCAACAGCCGGATGCCGCTTAGCAGGGGGATCACAATATGACCAAACGAGCCAATCTCAACAGCAGCGTCAGCACCGCCATTCTGCTGGTGATCCTGTTCTTCTCGTTCGTGCCCGTGCTCATGATGCTGGCCATGTCGCTCAAAGACAGCATCGTGATCTATGGCGACTTCTGGGCGCCTCCCATCCCGCCGGTGTGGAGCAATTACAACAAGGCGCTGTTCGACCTCGTGGCGCCGGCTGTGCGCACGGTCGCCATGGCGGCCGTGTCGATCATCGGCATCACATTCTTCTCCTGCCTGGCCGCCTATGCCTTCGCCCGGCTCAAGTTCTTCGGCAAGGAATTCCTGTTCTACCTGGTGGTGTTCATCTTTCTGGTGCCGGGCGTGTTGACATTGACACCCAGCTTCGTGCTGGCGAACAGCCTCGGCCTGCGCAACTCGCTGCCCGGCCTCACGTTGTTCTATATCGGTGGCGGGCAGGTGTTTGCCATCTTCATCCTGCGCGCGTTCTTCCAGTCGCAGCCAGAGGAAATCTTTGAGTCGGCCCGCATCGATGGGTCGAGCGAATTGCGCTCGGTCTTTGCCATTGCGGTGCCGCTGGCCCGGCCCATTCTGGTCACGCTGGCAATCATGAATTTCCTCAGCATCTACAACGATCTGATCTGGCCGTTGCTGATGCTGCCCTCACCCGAAAACCGCACGATGACCATTGCGCTGCAAGCGTATCAGCCGCCCAATGAGCGGTTGCCCGGCCGGCCCGACCTCGGCGTGATCACCGCCGGCTATGTGTTCGCCTCGGTGCCGATCCTGCTGGTGTTTGCCTTCGGCATGAAGTACTACATCGAGGGTTTGACCTCCGGCGCGATCAAGTCCTGATGTTCGGCGGTTTTTTTAGGGTTCTTAAAGCCGTTAAGGTCCAATCCACTTTTGATCTGTTGTCTGCAATCTGTCATCTCTGATCTCTGCCGCGCCGGATTCGCATGATTGCTGCCCTGTGTTTTGTGCTGGCAGCCGGCCTTCTGGCGCGGCTGCTGCACCCCAAAGGTTTGGTCGAGGGCGCGCTGTTCTGCGCGCCCTTGTTGGCCGGCCTGGTGCTGCTTGCCGGGTATAGCCTGTCTGCGTTGCAGGCGATTCATGACCTCGACGCCTGGACGGTTGCCGGCGGCATTGCGCTGGCGGCGGCGCTGGCCCTGACCGCGCGTTTAGGAGTGTCGCCCCGCAGCATGGGGCAATCTCTGCGCGAGGCGGTTGTGACCGGCTGGCGCGCACTTCGTCGTGGCTACGCTGGCCTGACCACCTTCGAGCGCCGCGCCTTGATGCCGTGCCTCGTCACTGCCGCCGTTCTCTGGTTGGTCAACTTCGATCTGGTCGTGAACACAGCCCCGCACAACTGGGACAGCATGACGTATCACCTGGCGCGCATGGCCTACTACCTGCAGGAGGGCAGCCTGGCCAACTACGGGGCGAACTATTGGGCGCAGGTGACGCACCCGAAGAACGCGACGGTATGGCTCATC
>DAOUDB010000272.1:0-5959 GCA_034431495.1 Thermoflexales bacterium | reverse complement strand
AATCTCGCGGTATTCGGTTGGGTACTGCCACGTGGCGATCGGCAGCGACCACAGGTCGCGCGGCGCGCGCGCCGGATTCTCGAAATTCAGGGTCTGATAGACCAGTTCTCTGGATGTTGTGGACATAGGAGTAGTCAGATGACAGACAACAGATGACAGATCACAGATGAAGTTTGACGGGCGAACGTGTTACTCGTCAATTGACGGTTGCGTTATAGTCGTCCACGATGCGGCCGACCAGCCGGATGCGCTCGATGTCGCCCTGTGAGGACATCTCGTCCGAAATGCCCAGCACCAATTTGGGCGCGAACAGCGCGATCACCTTTTCTGTGCACTCGGCCAGGTCGTCGTCGGTGAACGTCGCGTCGAAGTAGACCGCCGGGATGCCATCGAGCAGAAAGATGTCGTCGCCGAGCGCCTCTTTGGCTTCTTCGAGGGTCACATCGCCCTGCGGCTGTGGCGTGATGGCCTCGATACCGTCGAGGTTCGAGGTGCGCGCGTACTTCAGCAGCGCCCGCGTGTCGCCGTCCCAGTGCGAGCAGATCCACTTGCCGGCCGAATGCAGTTTGTCGCCGCGCTCGATGTAGGCCGGCAGCACGTATTCCTCGTACAGCCGGGGCGACAGCGTCGCGCAGTGCAAGTTGTCGCCATAGTTAATGAGCATGATCGGCGAGGCGTTGATCACGTCGATCATGCGCAGATGGCATTCGTGCAGCGCGCGGAAGTAATCGTCCACCACCGATCCCCATTCGTAGATCGCCCACACGCCGCGCTCCACGCCCATCCTGTTGATGTAGAGGTCCTGCACGTTCACGCGCGGCATGAACATGGTAGGCGCGCCCAGCCGGCCCCACTCGGCATACACGCGGTCATAGGCAGCCTGATCCCAGCGCCACTGGGTGTGGTCATACAACCAGGTGAATACTCGCATATCGTCGGGCGTCTCGATCCAGCGTTTGCGATGCACGCGATACCAGCTATTCGGCGTGATCTCTTCCTGCTCGGTCACGATGCCTTTCGGCGTCTCGATAATGTGCGTGATGAGATCGCCGTGCTGTTCGTCGCGCCGGGTCACGCCGGGTGGGTCGATGGCGCGATAGGCGTCGTTGTAGAAATACAGCCGGTTCGAGCAGCCCAGGTCGCGGTAGATGTCCGGCTCGCTCATTCCCTGGTAACGTGAGGGTAGGGGGGTATGCGTAAAGTAGCGGTCGGTGAACCACGCCAGGATGCGCGGCTGCCAGATGATCTTGCCGGCGGAGCGCCCGTAGCACACGTCGAGGTGCAGGTCCCACAGATCAAGGTTGCGGTGGTCGGTTGGACGGCTCATGAGTTTCTTCAGGCTACATCCGGCCTGGTTTGCGCGCAATGGCGCGCCGGATTTGCCTCAACAGAGGTATAGCCTGATGTGGGTAATTGCGCAAACTGCCTGTTGCTGGGCGTGGGGTTTGATACAGCAGCCGGCCGTCTGGTGAACGGCAGAATCATGCAGACAAAAGCAGGGCAATCGCAAGAGGCACTGTCAGGTGAGTTCTGAATAAGCCCGCCGGCTGTTTATGTTTAATCGCCTGGCCGAAGGTGGGAAGGCAGCCCAGGCCGCCTATCCTGCCTTAGCGGGATTTGCGCGTATAGCGTGGGGAGAAACGCTCGTGAAATGTCCTGGCAATGTACCGTCCATTGCTGCCGGCTTAATCGGAGCTCACGCTATAATAGCGCTTGCCACATGCCACCCTAGCACTTGGCTTGTCAGAGGAGGATAGGGCTATATTGCTAAACAGGAGAGATCATGCGAGCACATAGATTCCATCCCATAGCCGTTTTGACAGCGTGCGCCTTAACATTGAGTAGCGTCAGTGCGCCGGCGCTTGCCGATTTGCCGCGTCACTCCGCTGAGGTGACGACGCCGGCCAAATCACCTCCGCCACCCGGCGCAGAGAAGAGTGCACCACCGGCAGCCCAACTGCCGGCTGTCAGCATCGAGGATGCTTTGCAAAAGATTCATCCGCAGCTGCGTGAGGTCGCCCGCAAGGCTGCGCCGTCGCTGCCCGGCCGTTATGGCGCAACTGCGGCGTCTTCAGATCAACCTGTTCTGATTCAAGTCATCGCGCGAGAGGGGGCAGATCTCAGCGCCTACTTCGAGAATGGCAAAGTGTTGGCCCGCCCGCCATTTGGCAAAGGTGAGGCGCGCCAGCAGATGTTCTTTGGCTACGCTTATCCCTGGGCATTGATCAAGCTGGCGTCTCAGTCGGCTGTGCAATCTATTCTGCCCATCGTCTTCGAGCGCACAAATGAGCCGGAGCCATACCCGGCTGATGACACCCAACCCGCTGCGCCGAAGCCGGGGCCAGAAGATTGGGCCAGGCTGCGCGCCAATGCGGATAAGCTGCGCGCCGGCAGTCTTCCGTGGCAACAATCGCGCGCCTTTGGTGATGGCCGCACAGGGTTCCGTCCCCAGGACTGGTTCGAGGTTACGCCGGCCGGCCCCCACAAAGCCGAAGCGGCCTGGGCCCGCGGTTACACCGGCGAGGGTGTGACAGTGGCCGTCCTCGACGACGGCATTGACCCTGCTCATCCTGATCTGCTGGGCACTCACAAGATTTACTCCAGCACCGAGGCGCCACAGTACAACGGCTGGCCCTATGTGTTCAGCCCAATCTCCATGCTGTCATACGCTTTCGACGTGTTTATTGGCACGAGCTTTATTGCCGATGGTTATTCCGGTGTGCACTATGTGGACACGCGCACCAGCCGCGCACCTGCTCCGTGTGGAAGCGGCATCCGTTGTTTCCAGTACACACCGCTGATCGACTACGGCACGCCGAACCCCTATGCCCCAGTCAGCGGTTACACTTACATCATCTCCGGCGCCATGACCAAGAGCGGTGTGGTGCGGGTGGGCACACACCCGGATAATGACCTGCGCGACTTCATCTGGGGCGAGAAGGTTGCCGTGCTGCTGGCCGACCCCAACACCGCCGGCGTGTACGACACCGTCTATGTCGACCTGGACGATGACTACGACTTCCGCGACGAGAAGCCGTTGCGCCGCGCCGATGTCAACAACCCGGCCACCTACAACGATATGGTCGCCTATCGCGATCTGAATAACGATGGACTGGCCGACATTTCGGGCGGCATGGTCTATTTCATCGCCGACGGTGTGACGCCCATTCCCGTTTCAGACTGGATGTATGGCGGCCTGACGCCGGGCAACGCCGATCTGGTGGCGTTTTCAGGCAGCACCTTCGACCGCAGCTATAGCCACGGCACACAGTGCGCATCGAATATTGTGGGGCAGGGCGTTTCGAATGGCTTGCTGCCGACATTCAACGGTCTGCCTGGCACTGGCCGGCCGACAGGGGCGGTATTTGGCATGGCCCCCGATGCCAAGATCGTCAACGTCTCTGACATCTACTACAACTTCGACTCCTCTATCATCGATGCCTATCTGTTCACCGCTGTGGGCTACGATGGTCTGGATCAGACCGACCTTGACGATTCGGACGCGATTCAGATCAGCACCAACTCATACGGCTCCAGCGACGTGGACAACGATGGCTGGGAATATGCCGGCCAGGTTGCGTCACAGGTGCAGCGGCTGTACGCCCCGAACTTGCAGATGCTGTTCAGCACCGGCAATGGCGCCTCGGCCTACGGCACGGTTGCGCCGCCTTCTCCGGCTACCGGCATAGGTGTGGGCGCATCCACCCAGTTTGGCTCCACCGGCTGGGACTCGATTACCAGCACCGCGCAGATAGTTCACAGCGATGTGACGCCGTTCTCGAACCGTGGCCCTGGCGCGCGCGGCACAAACGGCGTGGACGTGGTGGCGGGCGGCGCATTTGCCGCCGGCGCCGAAGAGCTGAACTACTACAGCGCCTCGACCTGGGGCGCGCCCGATGGCAATCTCTCGTGGGTTTCATGGGGCGGCACCAGTCGCTCGGCGCCGGTTGCAGGTGGCGTGTTGGCGTTGATCTATCAGGCTTACCGCGATCGCACCGGCAAGTGGCCCACCTGGGATGTGGCGCGCGCGCTGCTCAAGTCTTCGGCGACCGACCTGGAGTACGACACGTTCACCCAGGGCGCCGGCTCGGTCAATGCCGATCGTGGCACGGCAGTTGCCGCCGGCCTGGATGGATTCTTCGTCACGCCCGACGAATGGACACCCGGCGCCTATCGCGGCCAGGACTGGCCGGGCTTCGCCCATGTCGTCTATCCCAGCGATGTCTTTACGCTGCCTTTCACGCTGAACAATCCCACCACGGCCACGGTCGGTGTGAGCGCCGCTGATGCTGAACTGACCTTGATCGGCAGCCACACCATGAGCTATACCGTCACGCCGGCCATGATCGCTGCCGAAAGCGCCTATGGCGCAGCCAATCGCGACAACTTCTACAAGGCGTTCAACTTCTTCATCCCCATCACAGCCGATGTCGGTTTTCTGCCCCAGTGGTACAACGTGCCTATCCCGCCCGACACCGACCTGATGATCATTCGTCAAACCTTCCCCTTTGATCGCTTCGATGTCAACGGTGATTATCGGTGGGATCAGCGCTTTGTGCTGAACGTTTACAACTGGAAAGACGTGAATAACGATGGCGATCTGTGGGAAGACATAGACGGCAACGGCGTGGTGAACTTCATCAACTCGGGCGTGGTCAGCCAGATTGATGGCGGCGAGGAACTGGACTGGGAGGATCCGCGCACCGAGCTGGATCGCTGGGAGTTTGTGCGCTTTGCCTATCACCGCCCCGGCGGCAATCGCAACGAGGTGTGGATCCAGAATCCGGTCAGCCGCATGCAGGATGGCATGTTCATCGGCATCCGTCACCTGTACAATGCTTCAGCAGCCAACCTGACCACCACCCTGTCCTATCGCATCGAGTTTTACAAGAAGGGCGACGTGCCCTGGCTGAGTGTGGATGCCGCATCGGTCAGTGTGCCTGCCGGCCTTACTGCCACTGTGCTGGCGACGGTCAGCGTGCCGTCCAACATGCCGCCCGGCATTTATCAGGCCGGCCTGTATTTCGACGATGGCGCGCACGTCTCGGTGGCGCCGGTGGTGTTGAATGTAGCCGCGCCCTTCGCCAATGGCATGACGCTGGGCGGCCAGGCCAGTTACACCTACGACGCCAACCGCCCCTACAACAACGGCGCGGTGCGCGGCTTGTTCGATTGGACATGGCGCGCCGAGTCGGGCGACTGGCGCTTCTTCTTCTCCGATCTGCAGAACTGCACCTCCGTTCAGTTTCTGTCCGAGGACTTTGCTTCGGCAACTACGCCGAACTTGCCCGCTAGTTGGGCCAGTCAGGTTGTCACAACAGCGGGCCAATGGAGTACCAGTGCCAATACCGTGCATCCTTCAGGTCAGCCACCCTTCAGCGCGCCCAACCTGGTGTACTTCAACTCCTGGACTGTGTATTCTGGTAGCTCGGCGCGCTTGTATCGCACCACCCCGCTGGATCTGAGCGCAGCCTCGGCCCCTGCGCTGAGCTTCCAGATGTATCACGACACGCAGTACACCAACAACGATCGCGTGCAGGTGCAGGTTTCGACGGATGGCGGCGCGACCTGGCAAAATGTCGGCGCGCCGGTCTCGCGCTACGACGGCTCGACCGGCTGGAAACAGCACATCGTCTCACTGGCTGCATATGCGGGCCAGTCCGATGTGCGCATCGGTTTGCTGGGCATCAGTGCCTATGGCAACGATATCCACCTGGACGACATCAATGTTGGGGACGTGGGTTGCGCTTATCCCGCCGGCACGAACCTGCTGGTGAAAGACGAATGGCAAGGCCCCGCGCCGCGCACCGACATTGACACGATCGTGCTAGGCCCGCGCCCAACCAGCCTGGGCGGCGGTTGGTACGATGTTGCCGAGCCGGCTTTCTATGGCCCCTATGTGCTGGACACAGTGGCGAAAAGCCCTAACCGCAACGCGACGGCCGGCGTGTGGCGCTTC
>DAOUDB010000271.1:0-14479 GCA_034431495.1 Thermoflexales bacterium | reverse complement strand
CCAGCCCGTGGCGTTGCCGCGCCACCCTTTTGTAATTGTCGATGGCCGCCGGCAGATCGCGCTGACGCGCGAACTTGTGCGCATCGGGCGCTCGCGCGAAAACGACATCGTGATCGACGACCGGCGCGTGTCGCGGCATCATCTGGAGTTGCGCTGGCAGACAGACCTGAACAAGTTCCTGGCCGTCGATCTGGGCAGCACCGGCGGGACGAAGCTGAACGGCTATCCCATCCAGCAATGCACGCTTGAAGCCGGCGATGTGCTGTCGCTCGGCGGCGTGGAGATCATCTATGGCGAGGAGTTTGCCTTGCAGTCTACGCTGAGCGCGCCACAGGTGGACGACACACAGTAACGCTGCCGGTGGGGTTACGCATCCCATGGCGTTGTCAGCGCCTCGCCCAGTTCCCGAGCCGCCTCGGCTAGGTCCGGGCGCAGCCGAATGATTCGCTCCAGCCACCGTCGGGTGTCCTGCCTGGTATCTTCGTCCATGCGCAGCACTGCTGCCGCAAACCCCTCGCGCGCGGCGACGACTTCAGAGAGACCCAGCAGAGACAGGACCTGGCCAGTCTGCCACTCCACACGATCCGCCCGCGTCCGCGCCGCGTCGAAGTGCGCTCTGGCTCGGGCAAAATCGCCGCGCGCCAGCTCCAGATATCCCTGCCGGCCATGCGTGTAGTCGTGTTCCGGCTCGAGCTGGATCGCTTCAGCAATGTCGCGCTCGGCCTCATCGAGCCGGTTCAGTTCGATGAAGGCATCCGCGCGGTTGCGATACAGAAAGGCTGCGGCGGGGCTACGCTCGATCGCGCGCGAATATGCCTGCGCGGCCTCCTCGAGGCGACCGGCTTTCTGCAGCGCGCCGGCCAGATCGTTCCACAGCTCGGCATCATTCGGATCGAGCGCGACGGCGCGCTCCCACGCTGCAACGGCCTCGGCGTAACGCCGCTGAGACTTGAACACCTCTGCCTGCGCCGCCAGCAGGCTCGTGTCCGTGGGGTGTCGCGCGCGCAGCGTGTCGAGCAGTGTGGACAGCGCCGTCCAGTTGCCCCAGTGCGCGCTGGCCTCGATGAATATCGCCAGCGCTGCCTCGCGCAACGCGGCAATGTCGGTTTCATCGGCCAGCAAGGCGGCTTCCTGCAATGTCTGCGCCACCTCCTGCCAGGGAGCGGTATTCCGGGTGGGGCTGGCCAGAAGCAGGAGGTCCAGCACCAGGTTGTAGCGGTCGTTGATTGCGCGGTGAATTTCGGCAGCCTGGCGGTAAAACTCAACAGCGCCGGCCGGGTCATTGGCCTGCATGCATGCATAGCCAAAACCTCTCAGGGCGTTGGCCTCCCCCAGCCGAGCCCCGATGGCCTGGTAGATCGGCAGCGCCGCCTCGTAGCGCGCCCGCGCCCCCTTCAGGTCGGCCTCGCGCAGCCCCAGGTCGCCCAACGCTTTCTGCGTGTTGGCCTCCGCCGCTGGCTGCTCCAGATCGCGCGCCAAGTCGAGCGCCGCAAGGGCGTGGTATTTGGCCTCGGCATAGCGGTCGGTGTGGTACAGCAGTTGAGAGACATGCGTATGCAAATCGAACAGGGTCTGCTTCGGCGTCGCAGCATCGGCCTCGTATTCAGCCAGCAGTCCCTGGTACAGACGCAACTGGCGCTGCTTCTCATCCCATTCCTCGCTGGAAATCCCCTGCCTGGGCATGGCCTGATAGGCCGCCTCGCGCGCCTGCTGGACATAGTCCGGCTGGGCCACCGTGAAATCGAACACGCCGCTGCGCTGCGACCAGAAGTTGGGCGCTTGGCGCAACGCTGCCCCGCGCGCCGTGGGCGTGATCCAGAACACCAGCGCGTGCGGCTGCGCCGCCAGCCGTTCGCGGCTGAGGTCGAGCGCGCGCCAGGCGGCCTCGCCGCCCTTCTCCAGATCGTAGAAGAACACGATCGCCCGGCTGTGGCGCTGCGCTTCCGTCAGACGACTGAGATAGCTGTCGGGAGACGGCGTGTGGGGAGACCACGTCCACTCATGGACCGGCAACGGTTGTGCCAGCGCGCGCAGGGCGCCGACGACTTGCTCGCGCACAGCGGCGTAGTTGTACACGGCAAAGGCAAAGCAGCCGTCGGCGGCGTAGCGCAGCAACACCGCCAGACGGGCGAAGTCCTCGCGGGCCAGCGATTCGGGGAGCGCCCCGCTGAATATGGACAGGGACTCGGCGGTGGTCGGCCTGCTCATGTCCGGGCAGCCCGCGCGCGCAACAGTTGCCGGACGACCGGATGCACATCGCACCAGATGTCGCCGTTTTCGTATTCCAGCAACGCGCGCATACGCAGCAACTCCTGCATCTGCTCGTCGCTGCCGATCAGCTTGTCGGCGTCGCGCGCGGCGAGGTAAGGATAATCATTGAAGCGCAACGCGGCCTCGAAGTTCTTGCGCGCTTCGTCGATGGCGCGATAGGCGTCCTCAACCGCGAGGACCTCTGCGCCGCGCGCCAGGGCATGGGAGACAGCCTCCTGCGCCAGCACGATCAGGTCGCGCATGACGCCCCCGCTGGCTGCGACAAGCATGTCGCGAACGCCGGGCTGCATCAGATTCGACTGTATGCGGCGCCCCATCACGTGGTAAAGCACCTGCCGGGCGTCGGGGTTCTCGGTGTTGTCGCGTTTCAGCAGCGGCAGGTTGGTCAGCCGCAAGTCTGTGAAATAGCGCCGCGTGTTGCCGAACTCGCGTGTGTAGCGCAGCTCGACCGGAAACGTGTAGATCACCGAGGCGTTGAAGCCGGTGAGTGTCTGCGGATGGTTGAAGAACAAGTCTTCTGCGCGCGCCTTTTCCGGCTTATCGGTATCCTCGATGATGAACAGGACGGGCTTGCGGTAGCGGTGCTGAATCTCGCCGCACAGCAGGTTGACATTGGCGATCACTTCCGACAGCCGGTCTTTCATCTGCGCCCGGATGCGCTCGCGCGCGTTCAAATCGCTCTTGTATCGCGTTTCGAACTCTAACGTCAGGCCCTGGATGGCGTTTACGCCGATTTTAACGCCGGCTTCCGACGCAAGCATGGACTTGCGGTAGGGCACGTTGCCGAAGATTACCCGGTCGATCATCTGGCCCGCCTGATCCCAGACGCCTTCGACGATCTGCGCCGGGGCCTGGCGAATCAGCCGTTCGTCGCTGGCTTTGCGAAACAGCGCCATGCTGGAGATGAGGATCACGTCCACATACGTCAGCTCTGTTGGGGCAACGATGTCGTCTGTGCGCACCGTGACCACGAACAGCCGTTCGCCAAGCTCCTCGACCAGCTTGTTCAGTTCGGTGGATTTGCCGCTGCCGGCGTGGCCGGTAAACAGCAGCCGCACCGGCTGGCGGTCTGCCAGTTGCAGGTATGCCAGCATACGTCTGCGGGCCATGCTGCCGCGTTCGGCGTAGAACGCTTTCAGTTCCTCGCCCTGCAACGCGCGTTGCGGGTTGAAATACAACAGAGCTTCCTGCAGGGTTCTTGCAGCACCGAGCGCCATACGCGCATTGTAATGCAGCCCGGCGATCTGTTCACCGCAAACTGCTGTATTCAGAGGCGCATTGGCCTGTTGCGTCGCGTCGCTCATGGCTGCGCCCAGGGCGCTGCTGTCGTCACATCATCGCTTGCGCCGAGAGGTTTGTTATCGGCCCCGTACAATCGCAGGCGCAGGGGTTGCCGGCCGGCCACGATGGCCGGGTGCGCGCTCAGGCGTCGCGCGTCCTCTACTTTTATCGCCACCTCGGGCGGGCTATCCTCGGCGTACACAATTCGCGCCGGCTTACCCGGCGTCAGTTCGATGCGCGCCGGCGCCAGCTCCTCCAGCGCCGCGCGGTGTTCGGGCGTCAGCAATGCCTCGAACGCCGGCTGCAAGGGACGCTCGGCGGCCTCCTTGAACGTGAGTGCGCCGCGCCAGGCGGCTGCCAGGCCCCGCTCGATCAAGGCCCGATCCACCGCCGGCAGCCCCAGCGCTGGCATGAGCGACCCCACCAGCCGCACGCGCAACAGCCACTGCTTCAGCTCGTTGGTCCAGCCCGGCAGCCTGCCCAGTTGATCGCTGAACTCGCGCGCCAGTGTCTGCGCCGCTGCGTCCAGATCGAATTGCGCCGCGTCGAGCGGGCCGCCCCCGATCACCAGATCCTGATAGCGCAACACGCGCCCGGCCACCACGCGCTTGTTCAACCGGTCGTACACATACTCCACGCGCTCGCTCAGGCCGGGTGGGTTCAATTCGCGCACCCACTCCGGCCTGACCGCGCTCGCCAGGCCGATCAGGTTGAGCCGGCTGCCGGTGCGGGTGGTGATCTCGCGCATCTCCGAGACCACGATCAGCAGCGCGCGCTTGACGGCGCTTTCGTCCATCAGGGTCCCGTGCCGGCCGCCGGCCAGATCGAATTCGTCCGTGCCGCTGCTTTTGCGCACGGCCAGTTGATCGATGAAGCCGGCCAGATGACAGCGCGCCACAGCCTCACTTCGGCCCTCACTGCCTGCCGGGTCAGAGCGTGTCAGCCCGGCCTGTTCGCACAGCCCCATGATCTGGCGATATGCCAGCGCCACCTCACGCGCGGCGTGTGGATTGACGCCGTGGCTATAGCACGCTTTGGCGTTGAAGTTGTTCTGCGCGGCATGCTCGAACGCGCGGGCCAGCGCGAAGTAATCGGACTGGTGGGAGACATAGAACCGCTCGCGGTTGCGGCGCGCAACTGTGTCGTTGCGGTCGAGACGGGTGAACAGATCGCGCCCGCTGACCAGCGCGGCCAGCAAAGCCACGTCGTGCACGCAGCCCAGGCGAGCCGCTTCGATCACCATGCGCGCATAGCGCGGGTGCATCGGCAGGCGCAGCATCTGCCGGCCCAGCGGGGTCAGCCCGCGTCCGATCTCAATTGCTCCCAGCAAGGCCAGCAGCGCTTCGGCATGGCGCAGACGTTCGGGCTGTGGTCTGTCCAGAAAGTCAAAGCCGGCCACATCGGTCTGGCCAAGCGAATATAACAAGAGCGCCACTTCGGCCAGATCGGTGCGCCGAATTTCGGGGGTGTTGCGCGCGGGGCGTTGGGCATGATCGGCCTCGCTCCACAGGCGGTAGCACACGCCTGGCGCGATGCGGCCGGCGCGGCCGGCGCGTTGATCCGCCGAGGCCTGCGAGATCGGCTCGACGCGCAGCGTGTCCAGCCCGCGTTCGGGGTCGTAGCGCGCAATGCGCGCCAGGCCGCTGTCCACCACATAGCGAATGCCGGGGATCGTCACCGATGTCTCGGCCACATTGGTCGATACGATGATGCGGCGGTACGGGGTAGGAATGAAAGCGCGGTCTTGTTCTTCCGGCGGCAGCTCGCCATGCAACGGCAATACCACCACCCCGTCGCGTTGTTCACGGCCCAGCGCGCGACGGATTTCGTCGATCGTTCGGGCAATCTCGTACGCGCCGGGCATAAACACCAGGATGTCGCCTTCGGTCGTGTCGCGCACGATCCTGCCCACCTGCGCGGCGGCGCGCTCCCAAATGTCCGTGTCATCGCTCCATGCCTGATAACGAATGTCCACCGGAAACTGCCGGCCCTGTGATTCGAGGATCGGGCACCGGCCGAGATAGTCGGCCACCGGCCGGGCTTCGAGCGTGGCCGACATGACGATGGCGAGCAGATCAGGCCGGCGCTCGGCTTGCAGGTGTTTGACGATTGCCAGCGCCACATCGCCCAACAGATTGCGCTCGTGGAACTCGTCGAACAGGATTGCGCTGATCCGCGACAATGTCGGATCGCTGTGCAGCCAGCGCAGCAGGACGCCCTCGGTCACAAAGGCGATGCGCGTGTCGGGCGCAAGCGTCTCTTCAAAACGCACCTGATACCCCACCTCGCGCCCCAGCGCAACGCCCATCTCCTCGGCGACGCGGCGGGCCACGCTGCGCGCGGCTACCCGGCGGGGTTGAAGCACAACGATCTGTTGGCCGGCCGGCACGCGCCTGTCGCGCGCCAGCACCTGGCACACCTGCGTCGTCTTGCCGGAGCCGGTCGGCGCAATCAGGACGAGCCGGTTGTGCCGCTCCCAGGCTGCGCGCAGGTCATCGTGAAGTTCCCAGATGGGTAGATCGGTCTGCATGTGCGCCGAATTGTAGCGGCGCGCCGGCGCATTCTGGGATACAGTAGGCGCTCACACACACCATGCGGCTCAGACGAACCGGAGGGTAACTGGATGACCAAAACGGCCAGTGTTTTTCATCCTCTGCGCATGTTGCGCCGCGCGCGCGAACGCGCCGATGATTGGGCGGTCGATCTGCGCCGGCGGGCGATTGCCGCAGCCCAGCCCTGGATGGGCATGTCCGACGATGCGCTGTGGGCGCTGATGTTCGGCAACACCCTGCGGCGCTCGTGGATGGTGTGGTCGAGCGGCTTCTGCCCGGCCTGCCGGCGCGATGTGCCGATGTACACCTGGCAGATCGACGCCCTGGCCCGGCCCTGGAAAGTGCGCTGCCCACACTGCGGCGAGCAATTCCCGAAGAATGATTTCTATGCCTTCTATTGCTCTGGTCTCGACACGCGGGGCGTGTTCGACCCGCTGCGCGCTGATCGCGCCCTTTTGTTCAACACGCAGCATCCCGCCCCCGACGATCCGTTGCGCGACTTTGGCGTGGATGACGGCAACGGGTACTCAGACGGCGAGCATCGCTGGTGGTTCATCGCCACTTACCTGATCTATGGGCAATGGAAGCAGCGCATCGTGGACGGCATCCGGCATTTGTCGGTGGCTTATGCGCTTACCGGCGATGTCGGCTATGCGCGCAAGGCCGGCGTGCTGCTCGATCGCGTGGCTGACCTGTACCCGACTTTCGATTTTAAAGTGGAAGGGGTGATGTACGAGGGGCCGGCGCATGCCGGCTATGTCTCCACCTGGCACGACGCCTGCGAAGAGGCGCGCGAATTGGCGCTGGCCTATGACCGTGTGTTCGACGCGCTGCAAACCGATGAGGCGCTGGCGGCATTTTTGCATCGCAAAGCCCAACAGCACGGCATTGGCCGACCCAAAGCAACCCCGCGCGCTGTATGCGACAACATCGAGCGGGGCATTTTGCGCGACACACTGGCCAACCTGCATAAGATCCGCTCGAATTACCCGCGCACCGAAGCCGCGCAATGTGTCATTCAAATGGTGTTGGACTGGCCGGCCAACCGCGCCGACGTGATGGCCCTGCTCGATGCAACGGTGGCGCAGGCAACGGCAGTCGATGGCGTCACCGGCGAGAAGGGGCTGTCGGGCTATAGTGGATTCACCATTCAGGGGCTGGCGCTCTTGTTGGGGTTGATCGACCGGGTCGATGCCGGCCTGTTGCCGGACTTGTTGCGCCGCCATCCTGCCTTGCGCGACACCTGGCGCTTCTTCATCGACACCTGGTGCTGGCAGCCCTGTGCCGACGGATCCGTGCGCCGTTACTATCCGTTGGTCGGCGATTGCGGCGTCTTCGCGCAAACCTCTGAGCAATACGCCGGCGTGGTTTTCGATCCCTGCCAGGGTGTCGGTAGCAGTGGGCTGAGCTATGCCCTGGGGCCTTCCATGCACACTTTCCTCGGCCGGCTTTACGACGCCACCGGCGATGTGGCTTACTTGCAGGTGATTTATCACGCCAACGGCAATACTGCCGACGGCCTGCCCTACGACTTGTTTGCCGGCGACGCCGCTGTGGACTCTGTCCGCGCTTTTCAAAACCGAGTTGCCGACGTGATCGGCCGCTCAGGCACGATGCCGCGCGTGACCAGCGTTAACAAGCAACAGTGGCATCTCGCCCTGCTGCGTTCCAGATCGGCAACCGCCTGGCTGAAGTACGACACCGGCTCGCGGCACGGTCATCTCGACGGGCTGAACCTCGGTTTGTTTGCCAAAGGGCTTGATCTGCTGCCCGACTTTGGCTATCCGCCCGTGCATCGCGGCGGATGGAGCGGTCGCAACTTCGACTGGTATGTGGGCACGCTCTCGCACAATACAGTGGTGGTGGATGCGCAACCGCAGCAGCGCGACAAATCCGGCCAGACCACGCTGTGGCTTGCCGGCGGTGACGCGCAGGCCATTCGCGTCGCAGCGCCCGATCTGATCGGCGGCGGGCGCTACGAGCGCACGCTGATTCTGATCGACATATCCGACACCGACGCCTACCTGCTGGATGTGTTTCGGGTGGCCGGCGGCCACGAGCATGTCCGCTGCCTGCATAGCGCCTTTGCCCGTTTGACCACGCGCGGCCTGACCCTGCGCCCGCTGACAGCGGACAAAGTCCACGCGGAAGCTTTTCTATCGACCTGGCATCATGCGATCATGCGCGATTACCAGATCGACCCATCGCCTGCGCCGGGCTGGCAGGTGGATTGGCAGATCGAGGATCGCTATGGCTACTTGCCGGCCGGCGCAGATGTTCACCTGCGCTGCACGGATTTAACTGCCGGCGCGCAGGCCGTGGTTGCTGAGGCGTGGGTGTCGATCGGCGGCTTCGACAGCAACCAAGAAGCATGGATTCCGCGTCTGTTGACCCGGCGCGTCAGTCCGTCTGCGCCGCTGGCCTCGACCTTTCTCGCGCTGCTCGAGCCGTATGCCGGCCAGTCGAACATCGCCGCGATTCGTCGGCTGCCGCTGGGCGATGACGCGCACGCCGGCGTGGAAGTCCGCCTGAATGATGGCCGGCGCGATGTGTTGATCGTCACCGACCCCGCCGCCGGCGACCGGGCTGCGCTGCCCGACGTCATGCGAGAGGCATGTGGATTCTGGTTCGACGGCGATCTGTGTGTGGCGCGCTTCGATTCAAATGGCCGGCTGGCGGATTGTGTCGCCGAAGGCGGTCGTGTGGAGTTCTGAGCTGATGTCTGACTTTATCCCTCTCGACTTGCGGATTGCGTTCGACCCGCCTGTGCAACAAGTTGAGATCGAGCCGCGCAACGCTGAAGTTCGCGCCCTCGATCTGAGCCGCGCAGAGTCTTCTGGCGTGAAGATCGTCGCCGCGCGCTTGCGTCTTGCAATCAGCGAGGTGCGATATGGGGTGCGCAAGGCGCTGCTGATGCTGCGCACCGATCGTTTCACCGTCACCTTTGCGCCGGCAGATGCGCTGGCAGCCGGGCAGATCTGGGTGGAAGAGTACGGCGTGATGATTTACCCCGACGCGCAAGCAGACGCGCCCGCTGCGCCGGCCGGCCTGTCCAAATTGCGGGCCATCGAACTGGCGCCGGAAGAAACATTCGAGCAGGCGGCGGCGATGGCGCAGGATTTCCCCTCGCCCACCGTGCTGGGGCTGGGCCGCGACAACCGTGTGTTCCTGATCGACCCGCGCTGCGAGACGATCACTCTTGCAGACAGTATGCGCCCTCCGCTGGCCGTTGCTCACATCCCGATCGGGCGCGGGCGTGGCGCACGCACAGACCTGACGCGCCGGCTCGACGGGGGCGTGTTGCCCATTCTGCGCGCCGACAAGCTTGATGGCGACATCCGCTACAGTGCCACACTGTTCGCCACTTTCGCCGACCAGCCCTTGCGCGAAGAGAACGTGGCCGGCGTTCATTTTTTGATCGCGGAAGAAGGGCTGGGCATGCCGCATACGCCAGAGCAGATTGCCGAGCGCGAGACGGCCCGACAAGCGTTGCAGGCGCGCGGGCAGGCGTCATTGATGTTGTGCTACCGGCTCGAAGCAACCAACCAATCATCCGCGCCGGCCTATGCCTTCTTCTACATGCCGCGCATCGACAACAAGACATGCTTCTTGCAGGGTGGCAGGATGCTGGATGCAGACGGCGTGTGGGGCGAGTTGCGCTGCGATGGCCGGCCCTGGGAACAGAGCCAGGTTGCCATTCTGTTGGCGCCGGGCGCAACGGCGACCGTTGAGTATCGCCTGTTGCACCGCCCCATTCGCGGCGATATGCCCTGGCGCGCGTCGTTCGATGACCTGTTGGATGAAACGCGCGCCTACTGGCAGGCCAAACTCGACTCGGCGGCGCGGCTGGTGATCCCCGAATCGCGCATCGATGACATGGCGCGCGCCGGCCTGTTGCATCTCGATCTCATTACCTATGGAGAACGCCGTGGCACACTGGCCGCCACCATCGGCTGGTACAGCCCGATCGGCACCGAGAGCGCGCCCATCATCCAGTTCTATGACTCGATGGGTTGGCACGACACGGCGCGCCGCTGCTTGCAATATTTCATCGACAAGCAGCACGACGACGGGCGCTTCCAGAACTTCGGCGGTTACATGCTCGAAACCGGCGCGGCGTTGTGGAGCATGGGCGAGCACTATCGCTACACGCGCGACAACGCCTGGGTGCGCGAGATATCCGATGCCGTAGTGGCAGCCTGCGGTTGGATTATGCGCCATCGGCACGAGGACACGCCGCCCGGCCAGCCAGGGGCCGGCCTCATCAAAGGCAAGGTCGCCGACCCTGAAGATCACTATCACCAGTTCATGTTGAATGCCTACCAATGCCTCGGCCTGTCGCGCGCGGCAGAGATGCTGCGCGGTGTGGACGCGGCACAGGCGGCTGCGCTGGCCGATGAAGCTGCCGCGTTTCGAGAAGACATCCGCCGGGCGTTGTTCGAGTCGATGGCGCGCAGTCCCCTTGTGCCATTGGGCGACGGGCGCTGGGTTCCGCCCGGCGCGCCGTGGGTCGAGGCGATTGGGCCGGGCGCGTTCGCGCTCGACGGCCAGCCCTCTTACACGCACGAGGCGGTATATGCGCGCGATTCGATGCTGGGGCCAAACTACGCCATCTTCTGTGAGATTCTCGACCCGCAAGCGCTGCAATCCGATTTCCTGGTCGAGTCGCACTACGAACACATGCTTCAAGACGGCGTGGCTTTCTCACAACCGTATTACTCGCGCCACCCGATCATTCATCTGCGGCGCGGCGAGACGCGCGCGTTCCTGCGTTCGTACTATCGGGCGATGGCCGGCCTGGCCGACCGGCAGACCTACAGCTTCTGGGAGCACTACTTTGGCGCCAGCCCGCACAAGACGCACGAAGAGGGGTGGTTCCTGATGGAGACGCGCTGGATGCTGTACCGCGAAGCCGGTGATGCGCTTTATCTGTGCTCCGGTATTCCCAGAGCCTGGCTGCGACACGGGCAGGTGATCGAGATGCGCGGCGCGCAGAGTTACTTTGGCCGGCTCGACGCGCGCGTGACATCCGGCGTGGATGATGGCTGGATCGAAGCGCGCGTGCGTTGCCCGCAAGGCCCGGCGCGAGGCTTGCAGAGGTTGGTGATTCGTCTGCCACATCCGCATGGGCGCAAGGCGCGCGCCATCGACGGCGCGGGCGAGTACGACCCGCTTACCGAAACCGTGCGTCTGGCGATTGGCGCGGACGGCGAGGCGTGGGTGCGACTGCGCTTTTGACGAGGCCCGGCAACTATCAGTTGACGATTGGGATTCGCCCCTACAATTTGCAAACAGCCATGCAAAGACAGAACCTCGATTATTGTGTAAACTTGCCGCGAGATTAATCTCGCTGCAGGAATTTACACAACCTACAGCATACTACCCATGCAAACACTCCACGTGCTTTCGGACGACCCTGTTGTTGTCTTCGCCGCGCAGGAGTTTGCGCGCTATGCCCGCAGGATGGCTTCAAAGCGCCTGTCTGTGAAACGCGCTGCGCAGTATGAACCAGGGCAGCCAGGCGTGTGGCTTGGCCTGGGGCCGGACTTTGCCGGCGCGGCAGACCCATCGCTTGTGCCATCGCGCTGGGACGACAGTTTTCAACTCAAGCAGAGCGGCGACCAACTGCTCATTGCCGGCGCTAATGCGCGTAGCGTGTTGTTCGGCGTGTACGCCTACTTCGAGCGGCTTGGGGCGCGCTTCGTGCGGCCCGGCCCGCGCGGCGAGTATCTGCCCCGGCTCGACACCTGGCCGCCACAGCCGTTTGAAGTGGTTGAGCGCGCCGCCTACCGGCATCGCGGTGTGTGCATCGAGGGCGCGCCGTCGGTTGACCATGCGCTCGGCGTGATCGACTGGATGGCCAAGAAGCGCATGAATGCCTTCTTCCTGCAATTCCGGCATGGCGGCACATTCTGGGATCGCTGGTACGCGCGCGCATACAACCCGCATTTTGGCCAACCGCGCGCGCTGAACGACGAGGAGTGTTATGCGCTGGACGACCAGACCATCGCTGCCGCCAAACACCGCGGGATGATGGTGCATCGCGTCGGGCATGGTTGGACGGCCGCCGCTGTGGGATTGCGGCCATTTGGTTGGCAGACCACCGAAGAGCAGGTTGCGCCGGACAAACAGCGCTGGCTGGCGGAGGTGAACGGCCGGCGTGAGCTATTTCACAAGATTCCCATCAACACCGAGCTGTGCTATTCGCACGCGCCGGCGTTCGAAGGGCTGCTGGACGAAGTGACGCGCTATGCCGCGGCGCATCCCGAAGTGGATGTGTTGCACTTCTGGCTGTCTGACGCCACGAATAACAAATGCGAATGCGCCGAGTGCGCCGCGTTGTCTCCGGCCGATTGGTACGCCCGGCTGGTCAATGCGCTGTCAGAGCGACTGTATCAGCTCGACCCGGACAAACGCTTCGTCTTCCTGAGCTACTTTGAAAGCTGGTGGGCGCCGGAGCACACCGTGATCGAGACGAAGCGCGGCAACGCCATCTTCATGTTCGCCCCCATCGCGCGCTGCTTCCGGCACACGCTGGCCGATGACACCTGCGCCAGCGATTTTCCGGCGCAGCGCCCGCCGCTCAATCAGGTCAACATGCCGCGCGACAATCATTCATACCAGCGATTCCTGCAAGACTGGTGGAAGGTGTTCAGCGGCGACAGTTTCCTGTTCGACTATCACCTGATCTGGCCGGTGCATGCGCAACTCTCCGACGTGGCACTGGGACGGGTGCTGCATCAGGACATGCGCGATCTGCGCCGGCTCGGACTGAACGGCATGGTCAGTTGCCAGGTGTTGCGCATCTTCTGGCCGACCGGCTTGCCGATGACGGCAATGGCCGAGGCGTTGTGGGATGCAGACGCGTCGTGGGAGTGTGTCAAGCGCGACTACTTCGCCGCCGCCTATGGCGAAGACGCGCCGTGGGTGGAGGCGTATCTGGCCGGGCTGGAGGCATTGCTCTTCGATCTGCCGGCGCACCAAAAATCCATTCTCGATCCGCAGCAGCCGGCGCGCGCCCGCGCGATTCGGGATTATCTCGCCCGGCATTCGGACGAGCTGCTGGCGCGAGGCCGGCGCGCGACAGCGCCGATTCACCGCGAGTCGTTGGCGCTGCTGACGCACCATTTGCAATTCCTGATGCGCCTGGCCGGCATCGTCACCGGCGACCAGAAGCCGGCTGCCGTGAAAGACTGGCTGTTGCGCAGCGAACGCCGCGTTCATCCCTTCCTCGATGTGCCCTTCCTGCTGGGCCAGCACAACCACCTCATCGATTCCAAATAGACAAGGAGCATCTCATGAGTTACGACATCGGCATGGCAGCCATGCGACTGGAGTGCCCGGATCGCCTGGCGCACACAGAGTACAACGATCACTATGGTCTGGTGCGCGCTGTTACCGGCCTGGACCCATTGGTGAACCCCGAAGCGTGGCGCCGCTTCAACGACGCCTGGGACCTGGACATGCTGTGGGTGAGTAACGACGGGCCGGTGGATTGGGCGCAACGCGGGCGAGTCACCGATATGGGGCACGCCGAATTCATGGAGGGTGGTATCGACCGACGCGACACCATCACCTGTCCGTTCACTGATGTCGAGCAGGTGTGGGAGTTTGACGCCGTGGAGGAATACGGCCTGCCGGACATGGAAGAGCTGGTCGCTTACTACGAACAGTTCTGGCGCGAGGGGCAGGCCAAAAACCCCAACCAGGTGTACACCGGCGGCTACTACAAGACGATCGTCTCCGGCGCGATTCAGACGTTTGGCTGGGACATGCTGCTGCTGGCAGCCGCTGACCGCAAGCGTTTCGAGAAAGTGCTCGACGGCTTCTTTCATCTCACACTGCACCACGCCAAAGCATGGGCCAAAACGTCGATCGAGGTGTACATCCAGCACGACGATATGGTGTGGAGCGAGGGCGCGTTCATCCGGCCCGAGTTCTATCGCACGGTGATCTTCCCGCGCTACGCAAAGCTGTGGCGCGAATTGCACGACGCCGGCAAGATCGTGTTGTTCTGCTCCGACGGCGACTTCACCGAGTTCATTGACGACATTGTGGCCGCCGGCGCCGACGGCTTGATCTTCGAGCCAATGACCAGCCTCGAATACGCCGTGGAGAAATACGGCCAGAGCAAAGTGATCGTGAGCAGCCACGTCGATTGCCGCACCCTGACTTTTGGCAAGCCGGAGGATATCAAGCGCGAAATCGACGACACGCTGCGGCTGGCGATGAAATGCCCCGGCTTCATCTTCGCCGTCGGCAACCACTTGCCCAGCAATATCCCGCTGGACAACGCCCTGTACTACATGGATTACCTGCGAGCCAACTGGCGGCGATAGGCGCTGCTTCCCTCGCTTCCGCCTTTAGTCGGAGGT
>DAOUDB010000270.1:0-6319 GCA_034431495.1 Thermoflexales bacterium | reverse complement strand
CAACGATCTGTTCGAGCCGGGCGAAGACCCGCTGGACAAAATCGTGCGGATCAACAATGTGCCGTTCCGCGTGATCGGCGTCATGGAGTCGAAAGGCTCGTCGTTCCTGGGAGATCAAGATGCTGTCGCGTTCATTCCATTGAGCACAGCCCAGGAGCGGTTGTTCGGGCAACAGTCGCTGTCTGTCACCGGCGAACGAATCATTTCGACCATTTACCTCCAGTCGCTGAATGACGCCGTGTTGCCGTCGGTCATGTCCGGCGTGGACGAGTTATTGCGCGAGCGCCGGCGCATCCCGGCAGATGAACCCAGCGACTTTTCGGTGCTCAGCCAGGACGAACTGATCAACACCTTCGGCGCGGTCACCGGCGTGCTGACCGTCTTCCTCGGCGCCATCGCCGCCATCTCGCTGTTGGTGGGCGGCATCGGCATCATGAACATCATGCTGGTCAGCGTCACCGAGCGCACGCGCGAGATTGGATTGCGCAAAGCCATTGGCGCCAGGTCATCGGCCATCCTGACCCAGTTCCTGACCGAGGCGGTGTTTCTGTCGCTGATGGGCGGCATGGTCGGCATTGGCATCGGCGTGGGAGCCGCGTTTCTCGTGTCGCAGTTCGCCGATTTCAAGCCGATCGTGCAGGTCGGTACGATCATTCTGGCCGTTGGCTTCTCGATCGCCGTCGGCCTGTTCTTCGGCATCTACCCGGCGCGTCGCGCGTCACAACTGAACCCGATCGACGCCCTGCGCTTCGAGTGAGAAGTCGGAACACAGAGCACAGAACACAGAGCGCAGAACACAGAACAGAGAGCACAGAAGTCAGAAGTCAGAAGTCAGAACTCAGAATACGGAATACGAAAAACGCAATCCGTAATCCAAAATCCAAAATCGACACGATGTTCCGCGAAAACCTCCGAGTCGCCCTGCGCGCGCTGGCAGCCAACAAGCTGCGCAGTGTGCTGACCATTCTGGGCATCATCATTGGCGTGGCTGCCGTCATCGCCCTTGTGGCGCTGGGCAATGGCGTGCAAGCGTTCATCAACGGCCAGTTCCAGCAGCAGGGCGCAAACCTGGTGTTTGTGTTTCCGGCGCGTATTGATGTCAATGGCGGGGCCAATCGCGCCGGCTTTGCAGCCGGACCGCCCGGGTCGCGCCAGGTCCCGCTATCGCTCACGCTCGGCGACGCCGAGGCATTGCGCAACAACACGCTGGTGCCCGATGCCGCCGTCGTCGCGCCGGTGATCAGCGGCAATGCGCGCGCGTTCTCCGGCGACAACAAGTATCTTGGCCGCATTCGCGGCACCGTGCCTGAATACCGATTCCTGAACAACTGGAACACCGTCTACGGCGACTGGTTCGATGATGCCGCCTACACCAATCGATCCCGCGTGGTCTTGCTGGGCGACTATGCCTATCGCAAGCTCTATCCCAATGGCGGCGACCCCACCGGCGAGGAGATCCGCCTGAACGATGTGACTTTCAGAGTCGCGGGCGTCCTGCAACAGCGCGTGGGCGGACAGGAAGGCAGCGACGACGACATCATCATCATGCCCCTCACGACTGCCCGCGAGCGACTATTCCCGCTGCGCAACGCCAAAGGCGAGACGGTGGTGGGCATCATGCTGATCTCGGCCATCAACCGCGATCGTGTGGATGCTGTAGTTCAACAGGTCACCGAGGTGCTACGCCAGCGCCACAACATCCAGTTCCAGGGGCAGGATGACTTTTCCGTGGCGACTCAGGCCGATCTGCAAAACACGGTCGGCGCGATCACCGGCGCAGTCACCATCTTCCTGGCAGCCATCGCCGCCATCTCGCTCTTCGTCGGCGGCATTGGCATCATGAATATCATGCTGGTCAGCGTGACCGAGCGCACCCGCGAGATTGGCCTGCGCAAAGCGATCGGCGCCAAACCGCGCGTGATTCTGATGCAGTTTCTGATCGAGTCGACCGTGCTGGCGCTGATGGGCGGCCTGATTGGTATCGGTCTGGGCTGGGCGATGGCGACATTGGTGACCCTTTTCTCAGCCGGCCAGTTCGAGGCAATCGTGACTCCCGGCGCCGTCGGGCTGGCTGTGGGCTTCTCGGCGGCCGTGGGCATTGTCTTTGGCGTGTATCCCGCTGCACGCGCGGCCCGGCTCAATCCGATCGAGGCGCTGCGCTACGAGTGAGGAGAAGGGCGCGGGGGCGTAGTGCGTGTTGCGTAGTCGGTTCGCCCTTAACTTCTTCCTCACTTCACTTCCTTGTCTCACAGTCCGCTGATTTCGAAGGCTTGATCGAACATGCGGAAGATGGCCGGCTGACCGCCGGGAGGGCGCGAGAAAGTCAACTGAAAAGCAAGTGTCTCGCCCGGCGTGATGCTCCACGGCAGGGCCGGCAGGCTGGCATTCAATGCCGTCAGGTTGCCGCCACCCTCCAGGCTGAAGTCGCGCAGCGACACCGGCAGAAACCGATTTGTCAGATTGCGCACGGTGCCCACGATGCGCAACTCATTGCCTTCCGGCGAGATGCTCACATTCAGCAGGCTCACCTCGGCGATCGGCGCTTCGGTTGGCCGCGCAGTTGGCTCGACCACAATCTGCTCGTAGGGCAGTGTGACGCGCGCGATGTAGGGATTGTTCGCCTCGGTCGCAAAGTTCCACTCCAGGCGTGGGCCGGGCATATTCACTGGCACCTGGAAGCCCGACGTCGCTGTGATGGTCTGGCCGGGTGACAGCGCGCCCCGCGTCCAGCCCAGCCCGCCATCGGCGCTGGAAGCCGACTCGGACACCGGGTAGCGCGCGCCGTTGGCATCCACAAGTTGCGCGGTGAACTGCGCCGCATCCAGCACGCGCGTGATCAGGCTGCTGATCTCCACGTTGACCTGATAGTAGTTCTGGTCAGCCGGCAGGCCGACGTTGGCGCCCGGCACCAATCGCGCGCTCAACGTCCGCACGCGCACATCGCCCAGATTGATCGGCGCGCCGAGCGTGGTCAGCGAGTTGGCCGTGCCTTCGTCAGTATAGACGGCGATGACTGCCTGGCGCAGATCTGCTCCTGCGCCGCTGTCTCCGAGCAACATCAGCGTGAGTTGCGGGTTGGACTGATCCCGCAGCGACACCGGCTCATCAACCTTCACGGTTTCGCTATGCGAGACGCGGTAGCGCAGCGTGCCGATCGAGGTATCGAGCAGCATTAGGTCGCCATGCCGAAGATTTGCAATGGTTGCCTGGTTGTCCTCGGTCGCCGGCAGTCCGATTACGTAGTTCACCAGCGTGCCGGCAGCCCAATAAGCAATCTGCGCGGCTGCGGGATCGATGGCCCATTCGCCTTTGTCATTGGGCTGCAATGTAACCACATCAAACGTCAGATTGCGAATGGTCAACCGATTGGGAATGCCAGCGGGCACGGGCGTGTCGTTGGCAACCACGCGCAAGGCAGCCGTGATCGGCAGCGTGGGTTGAGCTTGGGCGACGGATGGTGCCGTGGGCGCCGGCGCGGCCGTGCGACCGACGTTGTCGATCAGCGCCAGGCTGAGCACAAAACACGACAGGCCACACACGGCGATCAGCGCGAGCAGGCTCACCAGGATGAGCGGCCGGCCGCGCGGGTCATCCCACAACGACCCAAATGGAACACGCAGCGCGTCTATGACAGGTTGGAGCGTGCTACGCGCCGGAGAGGATTGGGCAGAGACCGGTTTGATCTCTTCGTCGGCGTTCTCCCAGGCCCCCGACCGGACATCGGGTTCCGGCGTCGAGCCGGCTGAAGGCCGGGGCGTTGGCGCTTTAATCTCCCCCGGCAACTGCCAATCATCCGATGGGTCCGGCGGTCGGGTCGGGTTCGATGACATAGACAGTATTGTAACGGCAGGGCATGCCGACAGCCGGGCTTAACGATCAACCGCCCCCGGCAACGCCCTGAATGCCGCCCTCGGTCAACTTGCGCAGATCGCCCAGCACGGCATCCACTTCGGCCAGTGTGACCGGCTGTTGTGTGTCCTTGTTGAGCAGCGCGCCGGCGGCGATGCGCTCGGCGGCTACCTCGCGGATGGTGACATTGCGCTTCATCGCTTCCTTCACCAGTTCGGCCGCTGCCATGTAGCCGATCAATGGATTCAGCGCGGTGGCGACGATGGCGTTCTTCGCCAACCAGCCCTCGGCCTTCTCGCGGTTGGCTTTCAACCCCACCACGCACTTTGTGGTGAAGGCATCGATCGCGCCGATCATGACGTGCATCATCTCGAACAGGTTGTGCGCAATGATCGGCATCATCACGTTCAACTCGAGCTGGCCGGCCTGCGCGGCAAGCGCCACCGTCAAATCGCACCCCTGAACATGATAGCAGGCCATGTTCAGCATCTCGGCCAGCACCGGGTTCACTTTGCCGGGCATGATCGACGAGCCGGGCTGCACCGCCGGCAGGCGGATTTCATCCAGGCCGGTCGAGGGACCGGAGCTGAGCAGCCGGAAATCGTTGGCGATGCGCGTCAGCGTGATGGTGAGCGTGCGGATGCTGGCGCTGAAGTCAGCCATGTCGGCCATGCTCTGCATCCCCTCGAACAGGTTGTCGGACTCGTACAGCGGCTGGCCGAGCAACGCGCTCAGGCGCTTGACCATGCGCGCGTGGTATTCAGGGTGCGCGTTGAGGCCGGTGCCGGTGGCCGTGCCGCCGATGGGCATGCGGCGCAACTGATCGGCGGCGCGCGCGATGCGCTCGCGGTCGCGCGCCACTGCTTTGGCGTAGCCGCCGAACTCCTGGCCCAGGCGCACCGGCACGGCATCCTGCAGGTGCGTGCGGCCCGACTTCACAATGTCGTCGAACTCGGCCGCCTTGTCGCGCAGCGCAGCGGCCAGCGCGTCCACAGCAGCCAGCAGTTCGGGCAGCCGCCACAGGCAGCCCAGCCGGATGGCGGTCGGGATAGTGTCGTTGGTGGACTGGGCCATGTTGACGTGATCGTTGGCGCTGACCGGCTTTTTGGCCGCGCCCAGCCCAACGCCCAGCAATTCGCTGGCCCGGCTGGCGATCACCTCGTTGATGTTCATGTTGTGGCTGGTGCCGGCGCCGGCCTGAAACGGATCGACGACAAACTGATCGGCCCATTGCCCGTCCATCACTTCTGTGGCGGCGGCAACAATCGCCTCGGCCAGCTTTGCGTCCAACAGGCCGAGGTCGCGGTTTACGTCTGCCGCAGCGCGCTTGACACACGCCATGCTCCATACAAAAGCGCGATAGGGGCGCATGCCGCTGACCGGGAAGTTCTGCACGGCGCGCTGTGTCTGCGGGCCGTAGTAGGCGCCGGCCGGCACCTGCATCTCGCCGAGTGAGTCTTTTTCAATTCGGTAATCCATGGTGTGATTTTGGATTTTAGATTCTGGATTTTGGATGTGCGACTTCGGATAGCTCAATCCAAAATCGCCAATGGAATCAGGCTGTGCCAAACTGCCGATCGCCAGCATCGCCCAGGCCGGGCACGATATAGCCGACCTCGTTCAGATGATCGTCGATGGCGGCCAGGTAAATCGGCACATCGGGATGGTCGGCCTGCATGTGCTGCACGCCTTCGGGCGAGCCGATCAGGCCAACATAGATAATGCGCTCGGCGCCCCATTTCTTAAGAATGTCGATGGTGGCCGTCGCGCTGCCGCCGGTGGCCAGCATGGGGTCGAGCACGATGCACACCTGCACGGTGGGGTTGACCGGCAGCTTGTTGTAATACTGCACCGGGCGCAGCGTGCGCTCGTCGCGGTAGAGGCCGATATGCCAGACTTCGGAAAAGGGCAGCATCTCTAGCGCCCCATCCACCATGCCCAGGCCGGCGCGCAGGATCGGCACCAAGCCGATGCGATCCTTCATCTCCCATCCCTGCGCCTGACCCATGGGCGTGGTGACGGTGAGCGGGGAGACGGGCAGGCCGGCGGTCGCTTCGGCAATCAGAAGGAGCGACAGTTCGCGCACCAGTTCGCGGAAGCGTTTCGGTTCGGTCTTCTGGTCGCGCAGGATCGTCAGCTTGTGCAGCACCAACGGGTGTGTTGAGACATGGAGCTGGGACATCGAGCGGATTCTACCAAATGAGGGCGGGTGACATGGCGCAGTGGCGCAATCGCTGCGCCTATAATGCGCTGCGACATGACGCCGCATAACCACACAATCGCTGTCCTCGATTTTGGCTCTCAATACTCGCAACTGATCGCGCGCCGCGTGCGCGAGGCAAACGTGTACTGCGAGCTGTTCGCCTGGGATGCGCCGGCTGAACAGATCATGGCGCTGCGCCCGCGGGGGTTCATCCTGTCGGGCGGGCCGAACAGCGTGTATGACACCGGCGCGCCGGCGCTGCCAGAC
>DAOUDB010000269.1:0-17637 GCA_034431495.1 Thermoflexales bacterium | reverse complement strand
CGGGGAACATGCTGTGCAGCTCGACCAGCACATCCTCTGCGCCACCAAGCTGGTTGAGCCAGTCGTGGACCAGTGCGATAGCCATCAGATTCGCCGTGTAGTGTAACAGAGCCGCACCCAGAATACAGATTCCAGAACTCAGAGTCCAGAACCCGCAAGCCAGAATGCAAAACCCAAAAATCCAAAATCCGAAATCCGAAATGCCAGTTGTTCGGGGTAAGATCGGCCTATGGATGAAGAACGACTGCGCGCGCTTCTCGAATCGGTGCGCGCCAATGCGACAACCGTCGAGGCAGCCATTCACGAACTGCGGCATTTGCCGTTCGAGACGGTCGGGGACTTTGCCCGGCTCGATCACCACCGCACGTTGCGCCGGGGCTTTCCAGAGGTCATCTTTGCTCAGGGTAAGACGCCCGAGCAAGTAGCGCAAATTTTCCGCCGGCTGGCCGAACGCAGCGACCGCGTGCTGGCGACGCGCGTCAGTGCCGAAATGTATGCCGTCATACACGACCGGCTGCCAGAGGCAACCTATCACCCGCTGGCGCGCCTGCTTTACCTTGATCGCTCTGCGACTGAAAGCCGGCTCGATGGTATTGTGGTCGCCAGCGCCGGCACCGCCGATGTGCCTGTTGCCGAAGAAGCCGCCATCACGGCCGAGCTGACCGGCAGCCGCGTCGAGCGCATCTATGATGTGGGTGTGGCCGGCCTGCATCGCTTGCTCAATCAGGCCGAGGCGTTGCAACGGGCCAGGGTCATTGTGGTCGTAGCCGGCATGGAGGGCGCGCTGGCCAGCGTTGTGGCCGGTCTGGTCGCAGCGCCGGTCATCGCCGTGCCTACCAGTGTCGGCTATGGGGCCAACTTTGGCGGCCTTTCGGCACTTCTGACCATGCTCAACAGTTGCGCCAACGGCGTCGCGGTGGTCAACATCGACAACGGCTTTGGCGCCGGCTACCTGGCCGGGGTCATCAACCGTCTGGGGGCAGGGGGCGGAGAAGTCGTCAGTAGCCAGTAGTCAGTAGTCAGAAGACGGAATACGCAACACGCAATACGTAACACGCAACCCTCAACCCTCAACCCACATCACGATGCTCTCTCTCCCTTCCGATCCCAACCTGCAATCTCACTGGAACCGCCTGCTCGACCTGATACGCGGCTACGGTTCAGCTGTGGTCGCATTTTCGGGTGGCGTTGACAGTGGCCTGGTCTGTGCCGCAGCGCATACGGCGCTGAATGAGCGGATGCTGGCGCTCACGATCCACTCTCCGGTCGATCCGCCGGACGAGGTCGAGTCTGCCGCCGCGCTCGCCCGGCAACTCGGCTTCTCTCATGAGATCATCGACCATGACGATCTGAACGATCCTCAGTTCGTTGCCAACCCGCCTGACCGCTGCTACCACTGCAAGCGGGGGCGCTTTCAGGTTGCGCTGGAGGTTTGCCGGCAGCGCGGCTACGCGATCCTGCTCGAAGGGTCAAACGCCGATGACGCGCAGGATTACCGGCCCGGCGCGCGAGCAGTGCGGGAACTCGGCGTGCGCAGCCCACTGGCCGAAGCCGGTTTGGCCAAAGCCGATATCCGCGCGATCTCTCGCGCGCTGGGTCTGGTGGTTGCTGACCGGCCCAGTGCGCCATGCCTGGCGACACGTTTCCCTTATGGCACGCCGATTACCCGCGAAGGCTTGCGACAGGTGACCGAGGCTGAGCAGATCTTGCGAGAGGCCGGCTTTGGTTACCTTCGCGTGCGCCATCACGGGGCGGTGGCCCGCATCGAAGTGGCGCAGGATCAGATTGAGCGACTTGTCGGCTGGCGCGACGACATCGTGATCCGGCTCAAGCAGATCGGGTTTCAGTATGTCACCGTGGATCTGCAGGGCTACCGAAGCGGTAGCATGAACGAATCGCTCTCGACCTGATGCGTATTCTCATTGGCGTCAGATTACATCTCTCGTGCCATACTCTCTCACCATGAAAATCGCTTATTGTGACTGTTTCTCTGGTATTAGCGGCGATATGTTCCTTGGCGCGCTGGTAGATGCCGGCCTGCCCATCGATGTCCTGAACGCGCAGATTGCCCGGCTCAATATGCCGGAGCATCCGCGCGTTCGCGTGTCCACGGTGATGAAGGGCGCTTTGCGCGCCGCCTTTGCAGAAGTGCTTGAAGATCACGATCACCGGCATGACCACGACCACGATCACGACCACGATCACCATCACGATCACGGTCAGGATCACGATCATGTCAGCGGGCACAACCACGACCATCATCACGACCATCATCACGACCATCATCACGACCATGACCATCAGCGCGGACACGGTCACTCCCATTCCCGTAACCTGACTCGCATCAGTCAGCTCATCGAAGGGAGCGACCTGACTGAAGGGGTGAAGCATACAAGCCTGGCCATCTTTCGCAGGCTGGCCGAGGCCGAGGCCGGCGTGCATGGAACCTCGATCGACGAAGTGCATTTCCACGAGGTCGGCGCGGTCGATTCGATTGTGGACATCGTGGGCGCAGCCATCGGGCTGGAATATCTGGGCATCGACCGGCTGTTCGCCTCGGCATTGCCGATGGTGAGCGGGCAGGTGAATACACAACACGGTCTGCTGCCACTGCCGGCCCCGGCCACGCTGGCGCTGCTGGCGTCGGCCAAGGCGCCGGTGATGCCGTCCGAAGCGCGTGTCGAGCTGGTCACGCCAACCGGCGCAGCCATTCTGGCCACGCTGGCAACGTTCGAGCAGCCGGCCATGTCTATCACCCAAGTGGGCATCGGGGCGGGGCGGCGCGAGATGCCCTGGCCCAATGTCATGCGTCTGATCGTCGGCCAGGGCGGGCCGGAGACGGGCGGCGGGCTGGTGCAGATCGAGACCAACATCGACGACATGAATCCGCAGGTGTTCGGCTTTGTGATGAATCGATTGTTCGCCGCTGGCGCGCTCGACGTGTTCTTTGCGCCCATTCACATGAAGAAGGACCGCCCCGGCACGCTGCTGGGAGTGATCGCGCGCCGCGTTGATGAGCCGGCTCTTGCGCGCATTCTGCTTGAGGAGACCAGCACACTATGCGTGCGTGTGCTACCCATCGAGCATCGCCACGAAGCACAGCGCGAGATGCGCCTTGCGCGGACTGAATACGGCGAGGTGCCGGTGAAGGTCAAGCTACTTGACGGCGCGATTGCTGGCGCCAGTCCGGAATACGATGTATGCGCGCGGCTGGCGGCTGAGAAGGGCGTGCCGGTGCGGCGCGTCATCGAGGCTGCCCTTGCGGCATGCCGGCTGACATGAAAACCAACTGAGCAATGTAGAGAGAAAAGGAGCAACACGGCATGGAGACGCAACCCGTTTATCTGAATCCCGACCTGCCCGCCGAGACGCGCGCCGAAGATCTGATCTCGCGCATGACGTTGGAGGAGAAGGCCGGCCAGATGATGAATGCTGCGCCGGGCATCCCCCGCCTGGGCATCCCGGAGTACGACTGGTGGAACGAGTGTCTGCACGGGGTAGGGCGGGCCGGCATTGCCACCGTCTTCCCCCAGGCTATCGGCCTGGCTGCCACTTGGAACAAGCAATTGCTGTTTCGGGTGGCGACTGCGATTTCAGATGAAGCGCGCGCCAAGCATCATGACGCGCTGCGACAAGGCAATCGCGGCATCTACTACGGCCTCACGTTTTGGTCACCCAACATCAATATCTTCCGCGACCCGCGCTGGGGGCGCGGCCAGGAAACCTACGGCGAGGATCCGTATTTGACCGCCCGCATGGGCGTGATGTTTGTGAAGGGCTTGCAGGGCGATGACCCACACTACCTGAAACTGGTGGCCACCCCCAAGCACTACGCCGTGCACAGCGGGCCAGAGGCGTTGCGCCACGAGTTCGACGCGCGCGTGAGCGAGCGCGACCTGCGCGAAACGTATCTACCACACTTCAAAGCGGCCATCGTCGAAGCCGGCGCCGTGTCGATCATGGGCGCGTACAACCGCACCAATGGCGAGGCATGCAACGCCAGCCCGACCCTGTTGCAGAGAATTCTGCGCGACGAATGGGGATTCCAGGGCTATGTGGTGTCGGACTGCGGTGCCATTGGCGATATCTACCAGCACCACAAGACGGTTCGCACCGCCGAAGAGGCATCGGCGCTCGCAGTGAAGGCCGGCTGCGATCTGGAGTGCGGTGCCACCTATCGCGCGCTTGCCAATGCGGTGAAACAGGGCCTGCTCACAGAGGCCGACCTGGACCGCTCGCTGCGCCGGCTGTTCACGGCCCGCATGCGACTGGGCATGTTCGACCCGCCCGAGCGGGTGCTCTATGCGCGCATCCCCATCGAGGTCAACGATTGCGCCGAACACCGCCAACTGGCGCTGGAGACCGCGCGCCAGTCGATGGTGTTGCTGAAGAACGCCGCTGGATTCCTGCCGCTAAGCAAGGCAGGACTGAAGCGCGTCGCTGTCATTGGCCCAAACGCTCACGACCCGCTCGTCCTGTTGGGCAACTACAACGGCACACCGTCCAGCTCTGTGACGCCCTTTGAGGGCATTCGCGCGGCTCTGCCCGGCGCACAGGTGGCCTACGCCAAAGGCTGCACGATCACCGGCAAATCCACAGCCGGTTTTGCCGAAGCGGTGGAACTGGCGCGCAATGCTGATCTGGCAGTGGTATGCCTGGGCCTGTCGCAACAGATGGAGGGCGAAGAGGGACAAGAGGAAGGCGTAGAGGCCGGCGCACGCAGCTTCGGTGATCGCGACGCTCTTGACCTGCCCGGCGTCCAGGAAGATTTGCTCAAGGCGGTGCACGCCACCGGCACGCCGGTTGTGCTGGTGTTGTTGAACGGCAGCGCCATTGCGGTGAACTGGGCCGACCAGCATGTGCCGGCCATCCTCGAAGCCTGGTATCCAGGTCAGGCCGGCGGGACAGCCATCGCTGACGTGCTGTTTGGCGAGTACAACCCGGCCGGGCGCCTGCCGGTGACGTTCTACAAGTCTGTGGCCGACCTGCCCCCGTTCGAGGACTATCGCATGGAGGGGCGCACCTATCGCTACTTCTCCGGCCAACCGTTGTATGCCTTCGGGCATGGCCTGAGCTACACCACGTTTGCCTACAGCAATCTGCGCCTGAGCGCCGACACAATTCGGGCCGGCGAATCTCTGACGATTTCTGTCGATGTCACCAACACCGGCTCGCGCGCCGGCGATGAAGTGGCCCAGCTCTACCTGACCGATGTGGCCGGCTCGACGCCGCGCCCGATTCGATTCCTGGCCGGCTTCGAGCGCGTCACGCTCCAGCCGGGCGAAACCAAAACGGTGACGTTCACCGTGCTGCCTGACCAGCTTAGCATGGTCAACAACCGCGACGAATGGGTGATCGAGCCAGGTGAATTTAAGATTGGCGTGGGCGGCAGCCAGGTTGCGGCCTTGCAGGCCGGCTTCAGGGTTGTCTAGCGCGGGTTCAGCAAGCCGAGGCAGCGCACGCCATCTTCGGGGCGCGTTGCATCGGCCCAGATTCACGGCAGCGCAAGACCTCGCGGATGTCAAAAACCCGCGAGGTCTTCGAATATCCGCTTCACCTTGTCGAGCGCAGCCCGCTCGGTAGTGGAGGGGTAGAACTCCAGGCCGATCAGGCCCTGACCATCGGCGTCATAGTTCAGCTCGCGCAGCGCGCGGGCGATGTTGAGAAAGTTGATCTCGCCCGTGCCCGGCTCCTGGCGGGTGGGCACGTCGCCGATGTGCACGCTGTCGTACAGGCCGGCGTAATCACGCAGCCCCTGGATCAGGTTGCCGGCTGTGCGCTGCTGGTGGAAGCAGTCAAACGTCATGCGCAGTTGCGGGTGATTGATCCGCCGGATCACATCGGCTGCCAGCTCGTGTGTGTGCACGGTGATCGGGCCGTGCAGGTGATATGTGTTCAGCGCCTCGAACCAGACGATGAGCGGCGTCTTCTCCACCAGCGCCATGATCCGCGCCACGCCATCCAGCAGGTTCGCGTACTTTTGCTCTGGCGTGTAATCGCGCGTGGGCCGGCGCACCCAGCTATCGGCGTCGATCTGTTCACTGAACATGAACAGATGCTTCGCGCCCCAGCGTTGCGCGCGTTCCAGCGATTCGGCCCAGGCGTCCAGACAGCGGGCATGGTCGCCGGCGTCGGTCAGCGAGCCGGCCATTTCGTCGAAGGTGGAATTGATGACGCAGCCGGCCTGCCGGCAGGCGTCGGCCAGCTCGTCCATCTGCATCCCGTTGCTGCGCCACATCCACACATCAATCGCATGGATGCCCAGTTCGGCAAACCGCGCCGCTCGTTCGGGCAGCGATACATCTTGAAACCAAAAATCTGCGTAACCGGTGTAGATCATTTTGGATTTTGGATTGGCGGGCGATGTGTCGAGTGCTGAGTGTCGAGTGCCGAGTGCTGAGTGCTGAGTGCTGAGTGCTGAGTGCTGAGTGCCGAGTGTCGAGTGCTGAGTGCTGAGTGCTGAGTGCTGAGTGTCGGATTCTGTGTTCTGTATTCTGGCTCCTGGTTCCTGACCCCCGACGCCTCAAATCAACAACTCGCCACCGTCCACCTCGATAGCCTGGCCGGTGACGAAAGCGGCATCGTCCGAGGCGAGGAACGCCACGACGCCGGCCACGTCTTCCACCGTCCCCAGCCGTTTCATCGGAATCGATTCAGCCTTGTTCTTCAGGTGCGTCCCCGGCGGCCAGCCCTCATGGGCGCAAATATCGTGATCCACCTTCAACACCATGTCTGTCATGATCGTGCCCGGGCAGACTGCGTTGACCGTGACGTTGTAAGGGGCCAGGTCCATTGCGCTGGCGCGCGTCAGGCCGATGACGGCGGCTTTGGTGCTGCAATAGGCCAGGCTGTTTTTGAAGCCGGTGCGCCCGGCGATGCTGCTCATATTGATGATCCGTCCGCGCCGCTGGCGTTTCATCGCCTGCGCAACGGCCTGCGTGCACACGAACACGCCGGTGTAGTTCACATTCAGCATGAACTCCCATTCCTGCATGGTCAAGTCTTCCATGGCAGTGCCGCGATATGCGCCGGCGTTGTTGATCCAGATGTCGATGTGGCCGAACTCGTCCAGGATCTGGCTCACGGTTTCTCTGATCGCGTCTGGATCGGACACACTGGCATCAACGGCCAGGGTCTGCACGCAGAATTCCTCGCGCAGCCAGCTGGCAACCTGGTTGCACTTGTCGCATTGCAGATCGATGATGACGACGCATGCGCCCTCGCGGGCAAAGCGGCGGGCGAAGGCTTCGCCGAGACCCTGAGCGCCGCCGGTGATGACGGCGACGTGACCCTCGAACCGATGCGGATGGTGTTCTGGTCGCTGCATGGCGCGATTCTACTCAAACAGACGGGCGATCTTCTCGAGCCGGCCTGAATTGGGGTCGGTCTGTTCCAGCGCAATCACAAGCACTGCATCTGGGTGCGTGATCGGTGTTTGCATGATGAGCCAGCCGATGTATTGATTCCTGCCGGCCTGCGCGAAATGGATGACCGGCCGACTCAGAGCCGCTGCCGACCCCGTCCGTGGAATCTGCGTGGACCCCCTTCCCGCGTCGGGGTGGGGTCGCAGCGTGGGGGTGATGGGCCGGCCGGCAACCAGCCCGGCCACAGTCACTGCCACACGCAGGGGCGTGACGCGCAATGTGCCCTGGCCGATCGTCTCGCTGTATGTGCCTGTGGCTGGATACGGCGTGTGCGCGTTGTCCAGCTCGAACGGCACGGAACGCCCCAGATCGAACCGATCAAGCGGGTCCCAGCGTGTTGTGTCCGTAAGCGGCGAACCAGCAGCAACGCGATAGAGCCATTGCAAGAGCGGCCCGGGTTGATACAACCCCTGCGTCGCACGATTCAGCAACGGCGCTCGCGCATCGGCCCGCAGGGTGTCCCAGTCCTCGTCGAGTCGGTTGGGGTCAAATGATGGCGCGCTTGCCAGCGCCAGCACCTCGCCCGTCTGCCAGTCGATGAGGATGCCGGCTCCTCGGCCTGTGTCGTTCGTTGACCCGGCCAGCGCACGATGCAATCTCTCTTGTAGTTCGATATCGAGGGTGGTGGTGAAGGCTGTGCCGATCTGTGGCCGGTGCAGCAGCCGGTCGAGGGCTGTCAGACTGCCGCGCAGGATGGAGTCGGCGTAGGTCTCCAGTCCGCCAGTTCCGTGCCGCCAACTGGCATACCCGACTGCCGGCGCGGCTTCGGGGCGCGGGTAGCGGCGCGCATACACAGAACTCTGGATTGGCTCGGAGTGGGCCAGCACAGTTCCGTCTCGCGCCAGAATCGGCCCGCGTCGGATGGCGCGCTCAGCGTCGACGAGCCTTGGATTGTCATTGCGCGCAGTTAGCTCGGCTGAGCGGGCAACGCCCCAGTAGCCGGCCGTGGCGCTCAGCAAGACAATCAGCGCGGCGCTGAATTGCATGGCGCGATGGGTTGCCATGCGTTGGGCCGGCGATGGGCCAAAGGCGCCGCCGCTGTGAACGCTGCCGGCCTGGTTTGCCAAAAAGCCACCCGCGCTGACCGCCGGGCTCTGGCGCTGGTCGTCGCTAAGCCGGATCAACAGTCCGACCGAGATGAAGCTGACCAACAGCGAACTGCCCCCATAGCTGATGAAAGGCAGTGTCACGCCGGTGAGTGGCAACAAGCCGAGGTTGCCGCCGATGATAACGAACACTTGAGCCATGAGCGAAGCTGACAAGCCGCCGGCCAGCAACATGCCATAGCTTGAGTCGGCGTGTTGCGCCACGCGCCAGCTGCGTAGAATCAACACCCCAAACACGATGAACAGGCCAATTGCGCCGAGCAGTCCCATCTCTTCGCCAATGGCGGCAAATGGAAAGTCGGTGTGCACAGCCGGCACATAGTCTGGCCGGCCCTGCCCGACACCCTCGCCGAACACCGACCCGCTGGCTACGGCGATCAACGACTGCACGATCTGGAACGAGCGATTCTGCGGATCGCTCCAGGGGTTCAGCCAGATATCCACCCGTTGCGCCACACGCGACGACAGCGCGTAGCCGGCGATGCCGGCAACGAGCAACGCAACCATGCCCAGCAGGGGCAGGGCAGCCCGCCCCGTTGCCAGATACAGCATCGACGCGAACGTGATCAGCAGCAGCGCGGCGGCGCCCAAGTCTTGTTGTGTGCCCAATAACAAGATTGCGATCAGCCACATCAAAACAGATGGCGCAGCCGATGCGATCCGCTGATTGCCGCGTTGCGCCGGCCCTGCGCCAAAGGAAGCGGCGAATGTGCGCTCGCTGAAGAACGCCGCCAGGAACGCAATCATGAGCAGGCGCAGGATTTCGGACGGTTGCACAAACAGGCCCGCCAGGCTCAGCCAGAGGCGCGCGCCCTCGCCGGCCGGATTGACACCGAGGAACAACGTGGTGCTCAGCAGACCCAGGGCCAGAATGAGCCAGGTGTACTTGAACCGCCGGAGCCAGCGCAGATTGTCGCGGCTGGAGGCGACCGCCAGCATGGCAGCCACGGCCACGGCCAGCCACGCGGTCTGCCGGCCCAGGAAATTCGGCGCCACCCGGCCAACGACCAGCAGGCCCCAGCCGGCTAACATCATGGCCGCCGGCAACAACAGCGGATCGCGCGCCGGCGCAACCCGGTTGAGCCACATGTGCGCGCCCAGGGCGCACACAGTTACTATGGCCGTTGCGGGTAGCAGGATTGCAACCGAGTAACCCTGTGATAGTAGTGATAGCGCACCGATCGCGTGAAAGACCAGTGCCGCTGCGAGCAACGGGGTTTCAGCACGGCGCGGGTTCGACACGGTCACGCAGCCTTTGCTGGCACAGCCAGACGCCCGCAAATGGCGTCTCTCGCTTGCTGCTCGACCACATCGGGTGGGGCGCTGGCATCAATCACCCGCCAGCGTTGCGGCTCTTCGGCGGCCAGCACCAGATAACCGGCTCGCACCCGCTCATGGAACGCTAGAGGTTCTGCGTCCAGTCGGTTCATTCCCCCCTGGTCACTGGCCCGCCGCTGCAGGCCAGCGCGTGGATCGATATCGAGGCACAGAGTGAGATCGGGCTTGATGCTGAAGGTCGCAAAATCGAGCAAGGTGCGCAACGTGCCGAGATCCAGTCCGCGCCCATAGCCCTGATAGGCCAGCGTGCTGTCGGCGAAGCGGTCGCAGATCACGATGCCGCCGCGCGCCAGGTGCGGCCGCACTTTCTCTGCCATCATTTGCGCCCGCGACGCGCAAAACAACAGCATCTCGGCGCGCGGGTCGAGGTGCGTGTTGGCGCGGTCCATCAAGATGGCGCGCACGCGATCGCCGATTTCCGTCCCGCCCGGTTCGCGGATGGCAAGCACGTCACGACCGAGAGACATGAGCCATTCTGCAATGCGCCGGGCCTGGGTCGTCTTGCCACTGCCGTCCGGACCTTCGAAGGTGATAAACATCGCTCGATTTGGGATTGACGATTGTTGAGTGACGATTGAGCAGCGCGACGCGCCGACAACCTGCAATCGTCAATGGTCAATCGTCAAGTGTTAATCCCGGAAGATACGCACGCGCCGATAAGGTTCCTTGCCGTAGGAGTGCGAGACCAGATTGGCCGAGCGCGCCATCTCATGTTGCTGCCGGCGGATGAAGGCGTTCTGCGGGGTCAAATCGACCATGCGCTCGCCGGCCAGCACGCGCTTGACGGCGCTCTCGGACTCCTCGATTGCGTCTTCGTACGGCGTCGATTCCGCGGTGCTGAGGCTAAACAGATCGGCCAGACAGTTCTCCATCTGGGTGAGTGAATTCGAGCGTAGCACGTAGATCGGGATGTTCAGATGTTCCGCCTCGGAGATGATCTTGGGGCGCTGACGATAGTAGGCCTTGGCCGTGATTAGCACGTCGGCGTCTTCCAGGCTGTCCACAATCTCGGCCGGCACGCCCAGCTGTCGCACCGACTGAGCCAGCCGGTTGCGCGGGATGCCGAAGGCGTACAACTGCATTGTCTTTCCACGCAGCCGGGCCGGGAGATCGTCGTTACCCTCTGGCTCGGCCTGCGTGGATTGCATGCGCGCGGCCGGCTCTGACACTGGCGCCGGAGCAGCCGCAGCCGGCGCGGCCGGCACGCCGTATTCTGTCCGGGCAGCCTGGGCGAACTGGCGCTGTGGCGAGCGCGGCGTCTGCGAATCGGACAGGGTGTCTGTCCGCGTCACCCGCACCTTCTCGATCTTGATCTCACCGCCGTCGTAGTAACGCAGCTCGGCCATTGGCGGCTTGCCGCGCAACAGCGAATCCACGGCCTGCCCGACGTCGGGATGCACCAGCAACCTGTGCCGATCCTGGATTTCGATCAGGATGTCGAACGTGGGCGGGGCGCGGCGTTCGAGCACGGTTTTCTGTGTGCCGCGCCGGCGCGCTTCTTCATCAGAGAGCGTCACGCTTTCGATGCCGCCGACCAGATCGCTGAGGGTGGGGTTGGCCATCAGGTTTTCCAGCGTCTGGCCGTGCGCAGTGCCAATCAATTGCACGCCGCGCTCGGCGATGGTACGGGCGGCCTCGGCTTCGGCGGCGCGACCGATCTCATCGATGACGATGACCTGCGGATTGTGATTCTCGACCGCCTCGATCATCACTTCGTGTTGCAGATTGGGTGTGGCGACCTGCATCCGGCGCGCCCGGCCCACCGCCGGGTGCGGGATGTCGCCATCGCCGCCGATCTCGTTGGATGTGTCCACGATGACCACGCGCCGGCTCTCTGCCAGGACGCGGGCTGCTTCGCGCAGCATGGTTGTTTTGCCGATGCCGGGCCGGCCGAGCAGCAGAATGCTCTTGCCCGATGTGATGATGTCCTCGATAATGCCGAGCGTGCCGTACACCGCGCGGCCCACGCGACATGTCAGCCCGACCACCGCGCTGCGCCGATTCTTGATGGCTGATATGCGGTGCAGCGTGCGGGCAATGCCGGCGCGGTTGTCGGCGTCGAACTCGCTGATGCGGCCCAACACATACTCGATGTCCGCTGTGGCGATCTCGTCGTTGCGCAAAATCTGCTCGCCTGCGTGGTCGCCAGCATAGCGCGACTCGGGCGGGCGCCCCAGGTCCATCACCACTTCGATCAGTTCGTTGAACTGTTCGATTCGTTTGAGCGAAGCCACAATCGACGGCGGCAGCACGTCGAACAGGGCGTCCAGGTTGTCGGTTATTCGGATTTCTTGCATACATGTATGCGGATCATTGCCGCTGGCTCATATCCGCCGGCTCATATCCGCGCGGATTGCATCTGTTTGATGGGCATTCGGCTTGCCGTGCGCCACCCCGCCCGCAGCGGCTTTTGCATCCAGGCTCCACACCGGCTGCTTCACCGTCGCAGTCGTGTGCTTGATCATGAGAACGTTCGACGTGACGTGGGCGAATCCCAGCCGCCCCAGCGCCGGCAGTAGCCAGCTCTGGTAGCTGGGCACGGTGCAGTAGATCGGCCGATCGCCGGTTCGCCCGCACAAGTGACTCAGCGAGTAGCGCAGCACGGCTTCGGCCTGGTCTTCTGCGGATGCATGAAACAGCATTTGCAGGCCGTAGCCACGGCGTCCGCGCCGGATCGCCACGTTGCCGGTCAACTCGCCCTTGCTGAACAGGCTGAACCCGCAGTCGATGCGATGGGTCAGCCGAGTGAGGTCAGACGTGGTTTCCGCGCGTTGCATCAACTTGGGCACGGTGCGCATTGCCAGCAGGCGGACCAATGGCTCGTCGCTGTCTTGCTGGGGCCGCAGGCCGGGCACGTCGTCCACCGGCGCGTCCAGCGCGCTGGATATGCGCGGAAGTTTCAGCACATCCTGATGGATGAGCGGGCTGAAGCCGGCGCTGTAGAGCGCATCCGCCTCGCGGATTCCATCCGAACTGCCATTGTCCGGCGCTTCGGCGATGACGTGGACTGCGCCGCGTTCGGCCGCGTAGCTGACCATCGCCTGCGCCAGATCGGCCCAGGCAGCCGCCATGTCCTCATTGCGCGGGACAGGAGCCATGTATACCAGCGCCGCGTAGCGCGACGGGTTGCCATTTCTCAGTCCCGCCATGGGGTCGTCGTCACGCGTCGCATCTGCCGGGTCGCTCAACATCTGCACCAGGCCGAATGCTTCTGCGGCCTGTTCTTGACTGCGTCGCACCAGAACCACCCGATTGTCGGAGTTGCCGGCGGCATAGGAGCGCAGCGCCTCACGCAGGGGCGACAATCCATCGACGGCGGCCAGTTCGTAAGCCAGTGCGCGCCCGAGCGGGCTAAGCCGCTGGACAACACTGACATCTCGAATGTCGAACGGACGAACCATGATCGATAGTCAGGAGCCAGGAGTCAGTGATCCCTGTTCGCAAGCGCGCAAAAACAACGCATGCACGCGCAGATCGTCGGTCAATTCGGGATGAAACGAGGTCGCCAGCAGCTTGCCCTGCTGGGCGGCAACGACCGTTCCATCGTCGAGCGCGCAGAGTACCTGCACGGACTCGCCTACGCTTTCGATGATTGGCGCGCGGATAAACACGCCACGAAACGGCCCATCGGACAGGCCGGCGATATTCAGGTCGCAGGTGAACGAGTCGATCTGGCGCCCGAAGGCGTTACGCTTCACCTTCACATCCATCAGTCCTAGCGTTACCTGATCGCGGCCCACATCTTTGGCCAAAAAGATCAAGCCGGCGCACGTGCCCCAGATGGGCCGGCCACTCTGCGCGAATGCGCGCAATGGCTCCACAAGTCCAAACCGTTTGGCGAGCTTGCCGAAAGTGGTGCTCTCGCCGCCCGGCATAATCAGTCCGTCCAAACCCTCCAGATCGCGCGGCAGCCGCACCTCGATGGGTTCTGCGCCCAGCCGCGCCAGCATCTGCTCGTGTTCGATGAAGTCGCCCTGCAACGCCAGTACGCCGATCCGCATCTGAGTGGTGAGTGATGGGTGATGAGTGCTGAGTGATGAGTGGTGAGTGATGAGTGCTGAGTGATGAGTGATGAGTGATGAGTGCTGAGTGATGAGTGATGAGACGGAGGTCAGCGACTCGGCACTCTATACTCAGCACTTTCTACTCTGCACTCTGTACTCAGCACTTTCTACTCTGCACTCTGCACTCTGCACTGATTGCGCGTCCTACCAGCCTCGCCCGGCGATTCGCTCGACATCGGGCATGGCGCTTACGTTGATGCCGACCATCGGCTCGCCCAGGTTCTTGCTCACTTCTGCAACGATTTTCCAGTCGTTGTTGTGGGTGGTGGCTTCGACGATAGCTTTGGCGCGGATAGCCGGATTGCCGCTCTTGAAGATGCCGCTCCCGACGAAGACGCCATCGACGCCGATTTGCATCATCAACGCAGCGTCGGCCGGCGTGGCAATGCCGCCGGCGGCAAACAGCACAACCGGCAGCCGGCCCAGGTCGGCGGTCTCTTCCACCAACGCGTAGGGCGCCTGAATCTCTTTGGCATAGGTGAACATCTCGTCGCGCCGCATGGTCTTCAGCCGGCGGATGTCGCCGAGGATGGCGCGGGCGTGGCGCACGGCCTCGACCACATCGCCCGTGCCGGCCTCGCCTTTCGAGCGGATCATGGCAGCGCCTTCGGAGATACGTCGCAGCGCCTCGCCCAGATTGCGCGCGCCGCACACGAACGGCACGGCAAAATCGCGCTTGTCCACGTGATGTTCTTCGTCGGCCGGCGTCAGCACTTCGCTTTCATCGATGTAGTCGATGCCGATGGCCTCGAGGATGCGCGCCTCGGCGAAGTGGCCGATGCGGCACTTGGCCATCACCGGGATCGTGACGGTCTCCATGATGCTCAGGATCAGCGCCGGGTCGCTCATGCGAGCTACGCCGCCCTGCTTGCGGATGTCGGCCGGCACGCGCTCCAGCGCCATGACCGAGCAAGCTCCGGCTTCCTCTGCAATCGCCGCGTGCTCGGGCGTCACCACATCCATGATGACGCCGCCTTTCAACATCTGCGCCAACCCGCGCTTCAGTTCGTCGGTGCCTACCCGCCGCCCGTGTGCGTTCGCGCCCCGGTCGTTGATGCCGGCGCTGTGGGCTGCATCGGTTGTGCCATTCCCGGCGCCGTTTTGCTTGATGTCGCTCATCTCTGCTGACTCCTTACGCATCTGGAAATGCCCGTTGGCATCGCCAGATCGGGCAAATCGCGTTTCACTTTGCTAACAGATAATTCTACCATTCGCACCTGGCGAACTCGGCAGGTTTTTCTTTTGCGCCTTCGGCATCTCTGCGTGGAACGGCGCGACTGTCAGTCTTGCGTGAGGAGCGCCGGCCCAAAACTGGCTGTGCAGGGATGCGGGGCAAGCCAGCGGCTTGCCCTACGTCCGCGTCAAGTGCGGCTCCTGCCAGTCGCCAGGCAGTTTTCCTCGGCGGGAAATGCGTCCCGGCATCTTCTCTTCCTCAATCGTCAACAATCCCCAATCCCCAATCCAAAATCCAAAATCGTATAATCGCCCTGTGACTACCGGCAGACAGATACGGTTGACTTCACTGGCCTCGTGCGCCGGTTGAGCGAGCAAGCTCGGCCCCGACGCCTTGGCGCACGTGTTGCGACCACTTCAGGAACGATTCACCCCCGGCCTGTTCCCCAACCTGATCGTGGGGCTGGGGCAACCGGACGATGCAGCCGTGTATCGGCTGTCGGACGAGCAGGCTGTGGTGCAGACGGTCGATTTCTTCCCGCCCGTCGTGGATGATGCCTATCACTTTGGCGCCATCGCGGCGGCGAATGCCATGAGCGACGTGTATGCAATGGGCGGCGAGGTCGCTTTTGCGCTCAACCTGTGCGCTTTTCCAGAGAATCTGCCAGAAGAGATTATTGGCGACATCTTGCGCGGCGGGGCGGACAAAGTGTTGGAGGCCGGCGCAGCCATTGCCGGCGGCCATTCGGTGCGTGACAAGGAGCCCAAATATGGCCTGTGCGTCACCGGCTTCGTGCATCCCGCCCACATGCTGACCAAAGGCGGCGCCCGCCCAGGCGATGTGCTGGTGCTCACCAAGCCGCTCGGCAGCGGCGTCATCACCACCGCGCTCAAGCGTGAGCAGGCCGATCCAGCCCATGTTGCGCAGGCCATCGAGGTGATGAGCGCGTTGAACCGCGCCGCCAGCCGCTGCGCGCGCGAGGCCGGCGCTCACGCGGCCACCGACATCACCGGCTTCGGCCTGATCGGCCATGCGCTGGAAATGGCCAACCAGAGCGGGACGGCTTTTTGCTTCGACTGGCCGGCGCTGCCCTTCATGGCCGGCGCGCTCGACTATGCCGAACGTTGGATCTTTGCCGGCGGCGCAGAAACCAACCAGCGCGCCCACCAGGCAGCCGTTGTGTTTGATCCCGCGCTGGCGGATTGGCAGCGCATGGTATTGTTCGACCCGCAGACCAGCGGCGGCCTGCTCGTGGCGCTGCGCCCCGACGCCGTCGATGGGTTTATGGCCGGCTGCCGGGCGCAGGGCGCGAATGCCTGGATCATTGGTGAGGTGATCGAAGGCCGGGGCATCCATGTTCGCGCCTAGTCTTGCGTGTTCCGTATTGCGTATTGCGTGTTCCGTATTGCGCGATACCGCCAATCACTCAACCTTACCGACCTCACCAACCTTATCAACCTTACCAACCTGAACCAACCTCACAAGGAGTCCCCCAATGCCTTTGCCCCGTGTTCATGTGAGCGCCAACCGGCGCTTTCTGGTTACCGAGAGCGGCGAACCGTTCTTCTGGCTGGGCGATACAGCCTGGGAGTTGTTCCATCGTTTGACGCTGGCCGAGGCCGGCCATTATCTGGAGACGCGCCGGCAGCAGGGATTCAACGTCGTTCAGGCGGTGATCCTGGCCGAGCTGGACGGCCTGCGCACCCCGAATGCCAACGGCCATCTGCCGCTGTGCGGAGATGATCCCACCCGGCCCAACGAGTTCTACTTCCGCCACGTGGACGCCATCATTCGCCTGGCGGCCGAGAAGGGCATCTACATCGGCCTGTTGCCCACGTGGGGCGACAAGGTGCACGCTGGCCTGTGGGGAACCGGGCCGGTCATCTTCAACGCCGACAATGCCCGCATCTTTGGCCGCTTTCTGGGCGAGCGCTATCGCGCCGATACCAACATCCTCTGGATTCTGGGCGGCGACCGGCCGGCAGAGGGCTATGAGCAGGTGTGGGCCGCGATGGCCGCCGGCATCACCGAAGGGCTGGGCTATAAGCCGTTCTTCACCTATCATCCGCGCGGCGGCGCCAGTTCATCGGCCTGCCTGCACCAGGCTGACTGGCTGGATATGAACATGTTGCAGTCGGGCCACTGCCTGGTTGACGCGCCGAACTGGGAGATGATTCGCGCCGATTACGAGCGCGCGCCGGCCAAGCCGGTGCTGGACGGCGAGCCGAACTACGAGCATCATCCCATCGACCCCTATCTGCGCGCGTGGAAGCCGGAATATGGCCGCTTCACCGATTACGACGCGCGCAAACAGGCCTATCGGGCGGTGTTTGCCGGCGCGTGCGGCCACACCTATGGCAGCCATTCCATTTGGCAGATGTACGCGCGCGGGCGCGAGCCAGTAACGTTTGCCAGCCCGACCTGGGAGGAGGCGCTGTATGGCCCCGGCGCGCAACAGATGATTCATTTGAAGAATCTGATGTTGTCGCACCCCTATCTCAGCCGCATCCCGGCTCAGGAGATGTTGCCGG
>DAOUDB010000268.1:0-5741 GCA_034431495.1 Thermoflexales bacterium | reverse complement strand
ATGATATTGCCGTCGCCGACCGGCACGACCACCACATCCGGTGCGCGGAACGGGCTGCCGGCCGGGTCGCACAGGGCCAGTTGTTCGCATATCTCGAACGCGGCCGTCTTCTTGCCCTCGCGTGTGTAGGGGTTGAATCCGGTGCTGCGATTGTGCCAGCCGAATTCGCGCGCAGCCTGCAAGGCCAGCTCAAAAGCGTCGTCGTAGCTGCCCTCAACAGCGTAAACGCGCGCGCCGTGAATGAGTATCTGCGCCAGCTTGCCCTCGGGGGTGCTGCGCGGGACGAAGATCACCGTCTCGATGCCTGTGCCGGCGCACAACGTAGCCAGCGACGACGCAGCGTTGCCGGTGGACGCAGCGCAGATCGTGTGGGCGCCGATGCGCAGCGCGCGGGCGATGACCATGGCGCTGGCGCGATCTTTGAATGAGCTGCTCGGCAGCCGGCTGTCATCTTTCATCCATACGGCCCGAACGTTCAGCGCGCGCTCGATGCCTGTTGCGCGATACAAGGGCGACGCGCCCAGCATGGTGAGTGGATGACATGCCAGTGCGCTCGCCGCGTTGGCGCGCTCCGGCGGCATGGGGAAGGGAATCGGTAGCAGCGGCGCGTAGCGCCACACCGAGCGATCAGGTTTGGCAACGATGCCGGCCGGGTTGATGTCGCGCGCGATGCCGGCGTAGTCATAGCGCGCGTCGAGATTGCCCCCACAACGTGGGCAGGTGTACAGGGCTTGTTCCACGGCAACTGCTTCGCCGCACTGCACGCAGCAGAAGTCAGACAAATACGGATTCATAGGTCGCTACTGTACACCGGAGCGCGGGGCTTGTAGGGCAAGCCGCCGGCTTGCCTACTGCCCTGGGCAGGGACAAGCCCTACCCCTACAATGTCGGCATGCGAACGAAGGCATCTCACCCGGCATTGTTGTTGCGCAATAGCGCCGCCGGCCCGCTGATGACAGCCTATTTTGAATGGAGCCAGCTCAAGCAATTGTACCGGCAGGGCTGGTTGCGGCGCGGCGCGCCGGCCGATCGCTGCGAGAGCGTGGCAGAGCACACGTTCAGCGTGGCTGTGTTGGCGATGGTGTTGGCCGATGCCCGCGCGCCGGCCCTGGATGCGTTGAAAGTGCTGCGCATGGCGTTGTTGCACGACTTCGGCGAAATCTATGCCGGCGACATCACACCCGCTGACGGCGTTGACCCGGCCGACAAACACGCGCTCGAACGACGTTCCATTCATCAGGTGCTGGACAAGCTGCCCAACGGCGCGCTGTATGCGGCGCTGTGGCAGGAGTACGAGAGCGGCGCGACGCCCGAAGCGCGCTTCGTCCGGCAGATCGACCGGCTCGATATGGCTTTGCAAGCTGTGCTCTACGAGCGGGCCGGCATCGTCAGCGCAGACGAATTCCTTGCCTCTGCTGCTGCGGCCATCACCGATCCCGATCTGCAAGCTGTGTTGTCGGATGCCGATGCGCTGCGCGCCTCTGGCGATGCAGAGGATTCCCTGCCGGCCGGCGTCTGATCACAGGCCGCGCTCGCCCCGGATGTATGGAACGCCCAGCGCCGCCGGCGCTCCCATACGCTTCTTCAGCGCCTCGCGCGAGCCGATGAACAGGATCAGGATCACCAGCGCGTAGGGCAGCATTTGCAGGAAGAAGCCGAGTTTGGGCATGTAGTAGAAGGGGTTGGCAAACCACAACAACGTTTGCGGCCCTTGCAAATCCAGAATCAGCCGGCGCAGCGCGCCGAACATGTACGCGCCGGCGGCGGCGCGCCATGGATTCCATTGCGCGAAGATCACCAGACCTACGGCGATCCAGCCTTGCCCCGATGTGGTGAGTTCGCTGAACCAGCCCGGCGACACGGCCAGGCTGATTGTGCCGCCGGCCAGGCCGGCCAGCAGCCCGCCTACGAACACATAGCGATAGCGCAACCGATAGACGTTGATTCCCAGCGCATCGGCGGCGGCCGGGTGTTCGCCCACGGCGCGCAGGTGCAGCCCCGGCCGCGTGCGGTTGATGTAGAACCATGCCGCCGGCGTCAACACATAGCCGACATACGTCATCGGGTTGTGGTTGGTGAACAAGATAGGTCCGAGGATGGGAATATCGGACACAAGCGGCAGGGTGATGTGGGGTAACAACGACACCGCGCCGGCTTTGCTCAATCCTTCGCCCAGCACCATGCTCAACCCAATGCCGACGAAGTTGATGGCCAGTCCGCTCACCACTTGATCGGCCTGAAGATGAATGCTGACGACGGCGTGCAGCAAGCTGAGGGCGCCGGCGGCCAGCATGGCAAGCAGCAAGCCCAGCCACGGTTGCCCCAGCGCGACGGCAGTCTTGTAAGCCGTCATCGCGCCGATCAGCATCATGCCTTCAATGCCCAGGTTCATCACGCCCGACCGCTCGGTCATGATCCCGCCGATGGCGGCAAATAGCAGGACTGTCCCGCTGGCAACGCCGGCCTGCAAAATCACGATCCAGTCAATCATGACGCCCTCTGCGCGGCGCGTTCAACGCCGCGTGATTTGAACACGGTAGCGCAATAACACATCGCTGGCAATGACACAGAACAAGATGATGCCTTGCAACATGCGCGGCACGCCCGATGGCTGAATCTCGCGGCCGGCCTGGATCAACCCGCCAAACAATATCGACACCAGAATGACGGCGAACGGGTTGAGTTTGGCCAGCCAGGCGATAATGATGCCGGTGAAGCCGTAGTTGCTGGAGATGGCCCCTTGCAGCCGGTGCACCACGCCGGAGATTTCGGCCATGCCGGCCAGCCCGGCGATGCCTCCCGAAACCATCATCATCAGCACCGTGTTGCGCACGATGTTGACACCGGCGTAGCGCGCGGCCTGCTTGTTGTCGCCGATCAGACGGATTTCATAGCCCCACCGGCTGCGCGAGATGATGAACCACACCACCACCGAGGCGATGACGCCGAACAGGATGCCCAGATGCAGCGTGAGGCCGGCGAACTGTGGAATCTGCGCCGCGTAGTCGGTCAGCCGGGGCAGCCAGGTGTTGCGCGGGAACATCGGCGACATCTGAAAGCCCGACTCACTCCATTCGCCGAATACCCAGAACAAGACCCACGACACCGCGATGTAGTTCATCATCAGTGTGGTGATGATCTCGTTGACGTTGAACCTGGCTTTCAGCAGGCCGGGGATGAATCCCCACAGCGCGCCGCAGACGAAGCCGGCCAGCATCATGGCCGGGATGATGATGATGCCCGGCGTGTCTCGTGGCAACAGCGGCGCCAACACCACCGCGCTTGCGCCCCACGCGCCGAGGAAGAACTGGCCTTCCGCGCCGATGTTCCACAGCTTCATGCGGAATGCCAGCGCGCACGCCAGTCCCACCAGGATGAGGGGCGATGCTTTGACCAGCGTGTCGTTGAACACACCGATATCGCCAAAAGCTGCTCTGACCAGGTGGGCATATGTAGCGAACGGGTTGCCGCCGGCGATGGCGATGACCACGCCGCCGATGATGAACGCCACGATCAATGATCCGACCGAGGTCAGCGCCGGCAGCCACTTCGGCGTGGTCATGCGCTGCTCAAAGGAAATGGAGAATGGCAGGCGCCAGCCGCGCGTAGCCGGTTGATCCGCAGACATGTCTTGCCCTGTCACCTTATCAACCTGTCACCTTGCCAACCTTATCAACCTGATCTGCCCTGTCACCCTGCGGTGTGCCGGCCATCATCAGGCCGATGCTGGTCAAGGTCGCTTGCTCGGCTTTCAACTCACCCATGTGCCGCCCCTCATAAATGCCCACGATGCGATCGGACAAGGCCATGATCTCTTCCAGCTCTTCGGAAATCAGCAGGATGGCCGTGCCCTGGTCGCGCTCTTTCAGCAGCACGTTTTGCACGGCTTCGATGGCGCCCACATCCAGGCCGCGTGTCGGTTGCACGGCGATGATGAGGCGCGGCCCGGCCGACATCTCGCGGGCCAGGATGGCCTTTTGCAGATTGCCGCCCGATAACAGGCGCGCTTGCACATCCACCGATGGGGCCATGATGTTGTACTCGTCTTTGAGTTGATTGGCCTGCCGGCGGATCATGGGCAAATTCAGCACCCAGCCGTTGGAGATGGGCGGTTTGCGGTGGTTCTTCATGATGAGATTGTCTGCCAGGCTCAGGCCGGGCGAGCTGCCCACGCCGTGGCGATCCTCTGGGATGTGCGCGACGCGGCGCTGAATCGCCGCGCGCGGCGCCTGGTTGGCCACGTCTTCGCCGGCGATCATGACCCGGCCGCACGAGCACTGTCTCAGCCCGGTGATGACCTGCGCCAGTTCGCTTTGCCCGTTGCCGGCCACCCCGGCGATGCCCACGATTTCGCCGGCGCGCACCTGAATCGAGAAATGCCGCAGCGCCGGCAGGCCGCGATCGTTCTCCGCGCACACGTCCTCCACCGACAGCACCACCTCGCCGGGCCGGCATGGTTGTTTATCGATGGTGAACACGACTTCACGCCCGACCATTAACTGCGCCAGTTGGGTTTTAGTTGCGCCCTGCGCAGGAATGCCGGCGGCCGTAACACGCCCCTGGCGCAGCACGGTGATGCGAGTCGAGATTGCCAGCACCTCGTCCAGCTTATGGCTGATGAAGATGATGGAATGGCCGCGCGCGACCATCGCCCGCAACGTGACGAACAGCTCCTCGACCTCCTGCGGCGTCAGCACAGCGGTCGGCTCATCCATGATGAGCACTTTTGCGCCGCGGTACAGCATTTTCAGAATCTCGACGCGCTGCTGCTCGCCGACCGACAACTGCCAGATTTTGGCTTTGGGATCGACCTTCAGGCCGTATTGCTCTTGCAGGGCCAGGATGCGCTGGTCCAGTTCGGCCATGCGCAGAAAGAAGCGCGGCTCAGAGAGTCCGAGGATGATATTTTCGGTGACCGTCTGGGTGGGCACCAGCATGAAGTGTTGATGCACCATGCCCAGGCCGGCGGCGATGGCGTCGCGCGGGGAGTTGAAGTGAACCGGCTGCCCATTCACCAGAATCGCGCCGGCGTCGGGCTTGTACAGGCCGGCCAGGATATTCATCAGCGTGCTCTTGCCGGCGCCGTTTTCACCCAGCAGCGCGTGGACTTCGCCCCGCTTCAACGTGAAATCGGTGTGATCGTTGGCGAGCACGCCGGGGAAGCGTTTCACGATGCCGCGCATCTCCACGGCAAACAGAGATGTCGCGGCGCTATCGGGCAGTGGGGTTGGGTCGGGCATTGCGCGAAGGGGTGAGTAATGAGTGCTGAGTGGAGAGTGCTGAGTGGAGAGTGATGAGTGCCGAGAGACGGCGGGCATTACGCGGTTGCTGTGCGGCAGCCGGCATGTCCGCCGTCTCCTGTCTGTAATCTGTTATCTGTCGTCTGCCTACTGCTTCGGCAGTTCAGCGGTGACGCCCTCAGCCCACCAGTACATGCAGTATTTGCAGGCCAGCCCCTCTGCCCCGGGCGGGAACTGATCCAGGTCGGCCTGCGACATCTTTTCGCCTTCGGGCACCACGATGTTGCCGGCGTTATCCTTGATCGGGCCGGCGAACACATCGAAGCGGTTGAACTCGCCCTTCAGCATCTTGGCCAGGATGTCGCGCACCATCTGGAGGTCTTCTGCCGGCAGGTCTTTCATGCCCGGCGTCAATTCCTGGCCTTCCATCAGGCCATAGATGCCCAGCGCCCCGCTGTCGGCGTCGAAGTAGTCGAAGCCGGGCTGGTAGGTCTTGTCGAT
>DAOUDB010000267.1:0-2226 GCA_034431495.1 Thermoflexales bacterium | reverse complement strand
CGACAATCACTACGGCGTCATCATCCTGAACACGCTGCTTATCGCCCTGTTCCTCTGGATCGAAGCTCGACGCTATCGTTACTACGAGTTGTGGAGCCTGCGCTCCCGGCTGATGGAGACCGATTTCTTTGCCGCCATGCTCGTGCCGCCGTTCAAGCCTCAGCCGGATTGGGCGGAGAATCTGGCGCAAAGCCTGCTGCAACCCGAGTTTCCGATCAGCATATGGGAAGCTCTGGGCCGGCGCTTCCGGCGCAACTATTTCTGGATGTTTCTGGTGCTGGGGCTGGCATGGTTTCTCAAGACTTATATCCACCCCGATGTCGCCAACTCATGGCCAGAGTTCGTCGCGCGGTCAGCGCTCGGCCCGATCCCCGGCCAGATTATGCTCATCGCAGGCGTGGCATTCTACGTGATGATCTTCGGCATCGGCCTGGCCACGACTCGCCTGCACCAGGCCAGCGGCGAAGTGTTGGGCAAGTTCGAGACCGGCGACATCGATCTGCTGAGGGCGCTGCGACAGAGCAGCCCAAAACAGGCCGACCGGCAGCCCTCGACCGCGCCGGTGCAAGCCGGCCGCTCACAGTTGTTGTGCTTGATCGTGACCAGTGAGGCCCAGCAAGTCTCTCGGCGCATCCTGTCCGAGATGAAGCGCGGCGTGACTGCCTTAAAGGGCGAGGGCATGCACAGTGGGCAAGATCGCGGCGTGTTGCTGGTAGCGATCGCCGCGACTGAAGTCGCTCACCTGCAAGCCCTGACCCGGGCGAGCGATCCGCATGCCTTCGTCGTTGTTACGCCGGCCACCGAGGTCATCGGTGGCGCCTCCCACATGCCTGAGCAGCCGCGCGGCTGATCGCTCATGACAGGCGCTGCAACCAATCACGCTAATCCCTGTAGCAGGCGTGGCGCCTCTGACGCGGCGCCGTCACCCAATCGCGCATTGTTGGCGGTGAAGGCGCTCTACGCGCTCTACTTTGGCGGACTGGGCATCTACTTCACGTTCATCAACGTGTACTTTCGCAGCATCGGCCTGAGCGGAGCAGAGATCGGCCTGCTCGGCGCCATAGCCCCGCTGGTGGGGATATTTGCCGGCACGGTATGGGGCATGCTCAGTGATCGCACCGGACAAACGCGGCGCCTGCTCATGCTGGCCAGCGCCGGCGCAATTATCACGGTGCTACTCATCTCCACGGCGCGCGCGTTTGCTACGCTGATTCCCCTCGTCGCGTTGTTCAGTCTGTTCAACAGCGCCATCATTCCTCTGGTAGACAGCACGACACTGGCGCTGCTAGGTGATCAACGTGAACGATATGGCGCTCAGCGCATCTGGGGATCGATTGGCTTCATCGTCACCAGCTCGGCCAGCGGATTTCTGGTGGACGCGCAGGGAATCCGTGTGATCTTTATCGGCTTTGCTATCGCGTTGGGCCTGCATTTGTTCATGCTGGCTTTTCTGCCTGCGCAGCCGGTCGAGACACGAGGGTCGATTATGCGCGGATTGCCTGGCCTGATGCGGCAACCCGCCTGGGTGATCTTCGCTATCAGCGTCATCCTCATCGCCATTGCCGGCAACGCCATGGGCGCATTTCTGAGCGTGACTGTGAAGGCGCTGGGCGGAGCAGACAGCCTGGTCGGGCTGGGATGGACCATCGCCGCGCTATCCGAGCTGCCGGTGATGGCCGGCAGCGCATGGCTATTGCGCAGGGCCGGCCCTGCGCGATTACTGATGGTCGGGTTTCTGGCGTACACCGTTCGCATGTTTCTCTACAGCATCGCCCCGGCGCCGGAGTGGGTGCTGGCAATCAACACAATGGGCGGCATTTCCTTCGCACTGTACTGGGTCAGCAGTGTGACCTATGCCAACCAGTTGGCGCCGGCCGGATTGAAAGCGACCAGTCAAGGTATGCTTACGACACTGACCAACCTGGCGGGAATACCGGGTTCGGCAGTCGGCGGCTGGCTGTTCGACGTGCGCGGTCCGTCGGGCATGTTTCAGGTCATGGCGATGGTATGCGCTACGGCTCTGACAGTGTTTCCGGCCGGCCGGCTATGGTTACGGCAGCGCGCGCAACGATTGAACTCACATCCACAATGAAGACTTTCTTGACGCCTTCACCTTTTCTGTTACACTGGAAGTCGGGAGCTGGGCTGCTCTGGGACCCCGCAAAAATGTTCCTCCCCCCAACATTTTTGCCCCCGAAAAGAGTTTTTACCCAACTCCCTCTTTTT
>DAOUDB010000266.1:0-22305 GCA_034431495.1 Thermoflexales bacterium | reverse complement strand
CGGCGCGCCCGATCAGCGGCAGAGAAGACGTGAAACGATGCTCGCGCAGCCGGCCGGCCTGCTGTGCTTCTTCCACCAGCGACCAAAGATTGGAGAGCAGCGCAAGGCGCTCCAATTCTCGTCGGGCAACCGGGTCGCCGGCCAGCAGACGCTCCTGCAGGGCGCGCAGGTGAGCGCCAGCATTGGCCGGCGCGTCATCGGGTGTTGGCTGGGAGTGATCTTCCAGCATCGGATGTTCTCAGGCTGCCGCACGCATTCATCTCCGAACGCCATCCTCATGGCTGACGCAAGGCTGCTGATGAGACGTGCAGTAGCTCTACGCCTACGGACAGGTTGCGCCGGTCTTTGCTGTTTGGGTCGTGCAAGTACGGTTGCGCTGCGGATGCGGCCTCGAATTCGATGCTGTTCCAGCCGGCGTTGAGCTGCTCCGGCGCAATCGTGAGCGTAGTCGTCCAGCGTTCCCAGCAATTGCCGGGCCAGGTGTGTGAAGCGACTGGTTGGCCGTTGAGCTTGATGACGACCGATTGCTGGCCTTCTGGCGGGCAATAGGCGCGCAGGGCCATCTCGACGGTATGTGTGGTTGGGCGCGTGCTTCGCCAGCCGGCTTTGGCCTGTGTTCCTTCGATCCACACGAAGTCGGGACCGAAGCCCGAGAAGCCGGATACCGGCTGGATGGTGAAGAAATCGTCCTGGCCGGGCAGCACTTCGAAGGCGCACAGGGTGTCGGGGTAGTAGTAAAGCGCAACCGGGTCCGGCTCGAAACATTGCACAAAACGAAGCGCGCTGTTCTGCCTGGCCAGGGCTGCCGCTTCGGGTCTGAGCAGCACGATGCCGACCTGCGCGCGGCGCAGGATGACCGCGCGGGCCGGCTCGGTGAGCGCCTCGGCAGGAGGATCGCTCGGATAGGGTGAGAACACGATCCAGGGATAGGTATAGACCAAGTAAGATGGGATGAATGATCCCACAGCGCTCGTGCCGGGCAGATCGCTTGCGAGATGATGTGAGTAGACTGCGTGAATACCGGAGCTCAGCACACCCTGATCTGGTTGGATGGCCTGCTTGGCCCATATATGCGCCGGATGGGGGGCGCGTGGAACATGGACCGCCAGATCTGGCACTGGCAGCAACTCGACCACCCACAGATATCCAATCGCAATGGCCCATCTGCGTGGCAGGCGGCTCAGCGCAAATGCCGATATGGCGACGGCAGCTAATCCGACCCAAACAGAGTATCTGCCTGGCATGCGCGCCTGTTCAAAGCGGGGCAACACCAGCATGGGCACGATAGCTGGCAAAGGCAAGCTTTGCGATTTCAGCACATCTGAGCGACTGTCGAAGAGATCTGGTTTCAGAGATCGGGCTATTTGCCAGACGGGTTCATTGATGCGCGCTGCCAGAGTCGGGTCAATCCGGCCATCCACCCAGAGAGGCCCTAATGACAATACGAAGGCTGTTCCGCCCAATAGAAGCAGTGACCGATGCGTCTTTAGGCGCCAGATTGCTATGGCGCCCGACGCTGACAATAGCGGCAATAGAACGCCCCAATTCTGTTCATTGATCTCGCCTCCCTTTGGACGCTGGAGGTTCACCTCCCTCAGACCCGACCAGTAGCTCAGTCTGCTCCAGCCGACATAGCTTGACAACGAGGATCTTGACCGCGTGATGTCGATCAGGTTTGGACTTAGGGATGACATGGTTCTCATTCCCTGAAACAACCCGAGCAGAAACAGGCCGCTGACGATCAGCGCGCATACGCCGGCCATCAGCACATAGCGCTAAGCGCGCCATTGTCGGCCTAACGCCAGGAATGGCAGCGCTCCAAAGAACAGCGCGTAAGGCTGCGCAATAATACCCAAGCCCCAGGCGACGCCGCCAAACACACTATGCTTCCAGGCCTGTTTTGGCGCGGCTGAACGCAGGCGGCTGGCCATTGCAGCAGTCCATGCAATGAATGCCGTCGCAAGCGCGATGTGGAGGTGCGGGTAGATATTGCTTGTGCGGCCAAGCGCGAACGTGAATGCGATCGCGCCCAGCGCTGCCAGCAACTCGGAGGAGGTGTATTGCTTAAGAAAGAAACGCGCGCCCGCAAAGCACAGGATATGGCTGGCCACAAACCCAATATTCAGGGCTGCAGCGCTTCCGACAAGCAGGGACACGGGCAGTAGAAGCAGCCCTGTGCCCACGTGCGCGATCGAGAACTGGTGGATCCCCAGAGGATACATGCCGGCCAGACTGATCGGATCAAACTGGCCAGTCAGCGCAGCAGTGCGCCAAAACTCTATTTGCCACAGCGCCTCGATGACATCTCCAAAGCCGGACATCTGTCCTGGGATATGCGTTGTCCACATCCACGGCGGGATGCGATAGAACCACACAAGGACGGCGAAGAAGGTCACCCATCCAATGCCTTCCGCGAGCCTTGCTTGCTGATGTGGGGTAAGGTCCGAGATTCGCTGCTTGATTCGATTGGCAAGCTGAGTGTGTTGCGCTAACATGGCTTTTGAGCTGATATCGACCGGTCCGACCTCGGGCGACAGGTGAGATGTGGGTCTCCGCGCGAATTCACGCTCAGCCTTAACCCGCTGTCCTAACCGGCCGGTTGGCAGTGAACCATTCCAGCAACGGTTGAGCAATGATTTCGCCTTCCGCGTATTCCAGAGATGCGTTGGTCATGATCCAGATGGCATAGTCTAGCCGATCGGCGCCAAAGATGTCGGGGTACTTCTGTTGCACGTCTGAACGTGTGTCATAGATCCAGGCCATCAGGTTGCTGATGGGTGGGTCACCGGGCCGGCGATGGCGGTCTTTGTCTGCTGGCGCACTGGCCCATGCCAGGTCCGCCTGTGACATCGGAACGCGATACACCGGATAGAACAGCGTCTGCCACTGGCCAAGCCGGCGAAACCAGTCCAGAAACCGTCTCCGATCTCGCCCGAAAATGTTAGGGAATTTCTGCGGAAGCCACGAGGAGGCCCGATAGACATGAAGCATGGCGCAAGTAATCTTTTTTTGGTCGCCGCCGTGGACGTCTTCGGGAGCCGGGCTATTTGCCCAGACGGTGAACAGCTTCTGCGCCATTTCGATGAACGTTGCGTCCAGGAGATATTCACGCTGCGCGCTTGTCAGGAACCAGACCACGAACTCCAGCCGGCCAGGGCCAGCAATATCCGGGAATCTTTTGCGCAGATGTTCGTACTGCTCGGGCAGGGCAACCATCAGATTGGTCAGCGGTGGCAGGGAGGCATCCCTGTTATAGCCGCTGGCCGGCGCGTTGCCCCACGTTACGTATCGCTCGAACACCGGCCAGATGTACGCCTCGCTCAGCTTCATTTCAATGTGCGCTTGCCGGATATACCAGTCGATGTATCGTATCCGGTGCGTCCCGTATATGTCGGGCAACGCTTGTTGCAGGTCGGGACGCACATCGTAGACCCATCTTGCTATTTGGCTAATGATGGGCAGGTCGGGGGCATTTCGATGTGGATCATCGTGCGCGGGCGCATTCAGCCACGCCCAGAACGTGCCTTCTGGATCTGTGCGGCTGATGGGCATAGCGAAATTAGAGGCGGTATGCGGATCGATATGCCAGTAGGCTGCCTTCATGAATGGCAAAATCGGCGCGCCATTGTCAAACTGCTCGACGCCGATGAAGGGGTTTTGCAGGCGTCGGGGGGTGCGCGCAGGCTTGGCGCGCTCGTCAGCGTCCAGAGAATACCCCAGCGCCGCGAATAACTGGGGATAGGGCGGCTCATGACGAAAGATGTCGACCACTTCCGCCGGCAGTTCGTCCTTCCAATGTCCTGAGCCGCCCTTGCGAAAGAACGAGGAGATTTTGCCGGCCAGACTGCGCATCAGGCTCAGGTCGCACCGCTCCACGCTGCGCTCGATACGGTCAAGCGGGACTTCGCAGATGCGCTGTGTTACCGCCTGCACTACGCCGACCGGATCGCGCCACAAATCTTCGTAGCGCACACCAATCGAGTCCGTCAACCACAGCCATTCGGCCGACAGGCGCACATAGTCTCTAAAGTAGGTGCGCACAAAAGCAGTCACGTTCGGCCCACACTTTCCCCAATCGCCGGTCATTGCCCGTGCCAAGATCGGCTCCATCTCAGGAATGAGCGCCAATCCCGTCGCATAGTGCATCAGCGACACCAGCGTGTCACAGGGGTGGCGCAGCGTCGTGAGGAGGTGAACGTTGTTGTGTCGCAGCCAGTTCAGCAGGGAAGCCTTTGGCAGCACATGTTGAATCATCACCCAGCGCGGGCCAAGTTGCTCGATCTGTTCCAGGGTGAATTCCAGTGGAAGCTCCCGAATTGGCAGACCGTAGATATCAGCCATGAGATTGGCCAGCCAGGTGTTACCGGTCTTGGGTGTACTGGCGATCAGAATGCGAAGCGGTGCAGTATCCGTTTGTGTGTTCATTGCACAATCTGCATGAAAGCTTTGAGCGCGCGCGGCCAGGTGTACTGCTGTTGAACAAAATGCCGGCCGCGCTCGCCCATCTCATTTCGCTTGTCAGGATTGTTGACCAGCGTCGACACGGCGCTGTCAAACGAGCTTTGATCGGTGTAAAAATAACCGCCGCCGCAGCGTGTCACCTGGAAACGCAACACCTCGCACTGGCCGTTGACGATGGAAGGCGTGCCCACCGTCCACGCTTCCAGCAACGCTAGGGACAGGGATTCGGCTCTCGAAGGGGCGACGTGCGCCAGAGCAGCCGCCATTATGTCGGCTTTAAGTGTCGCCGCCACAAAACCTTCTGCCTTGATGTCCTCGCGTGCCGGGGGCGACTCCGGCCCCTTGCCCAGCAGACGCAGCACCAGCGGCGACGGGTTTCGCTCCTTGAAGGCAATGAACCGCTGGTACAACTCGGCGACGTTCTTGCCGCTCTCCAGCCGGCCGGCATAGAGCAGGAATGGTCGCTGATCCTCGCACTGCGACCAGAACCGCTCCGCGCTCCCTTGCAGCGGTGTAATGCCCAGCGCAACGATACCAGCGTTAGGGTTGGTCATACCCAGCCGGCGCGCCAGCGCCAGCTCCGGCTCAGAGTTGAAAATCACGCCGCGCGACCGGTTCAACATGTGCATCACAGGCCGGGTGTAAGCCGGCATCTCGTCGTGCAGGCATGCCCAGACGTAAGTCTTGTGCGGCGCAACCAGTGCCGCATGGAAGGCGTAGTAGTACGGCATTACAATGATGGCGTCGTAGTCGTTCTGGTGCGCATCAAGCCACGCGCATAACGCGGCGCTGAACGGCATGTGGCGCGCCCACTCATTCTCCTCTTCGGTTGATAGCCCACCCGGGCGACGCGCGTGGACATGGCTCAGCTCCTGGTGGCGCTGAAGGCTGTAGAACCGCGCGTCCACGGGGAATCGCAGTACACGCATGCCGTCCAGCATTTCTACGCCGGCCGGCAGGTCATTCGTCGGATGAAAGTGCACGGTGGCCGTAGTCGTCAGCACATCGACCTGAGCCAGTCGCCAGCGCGTCAGCTGTTCGATCACCAGACGCGCATGATATTCTGCGCCGCCTAGAATGTTCTCGCCATAGCGCAGCAGCACCCAGGCAATCTTCAAGTTCATCTCCTATGCCCCCTCGAGCAACGACCGATTGAGCCGGTTTGCAATCTGTCGAATCTGGGCCTCGCGTTGTGCCGTCTCGGCTGCCTGCTGCTGATTCAGCGTAGCGATTGTGTGGCTGAGCGATATAGCTAACGCCTGGATGGCTTCGGCGTGCTGCGCATTTACCCTTGCCTGCTGTTGCCGATAGGCGCGCAACGCCCACTTCGTTGCCACGCTAAACCATAGCTGCCGGAAGGCTGCAATCAAGGGGCCAACCACCGGCGCGTGTGAATGAAAAGTAAAGTCGGCTGGAGCAAACATCTCTTGCCGGGCCTTCTCCAGACTGCCGGCAGCGACTTCTGCCGCCCGCGACGCGGCGGCCAGTGTTTCGCCCAGCGCCCCTTGTGTGGCAAACCAGGTCTCTGCGTCGGGCAAAGCCTGCGCGGTCTGTCGCCGGGCAAATCTCTCGGCCTGTGCCTCGAAGATCGTTTCGTCTGCCGGCGTAATGTCAACATCGGCGCAGTCCACTTCCGGCGCCGGTAGTAGCCAGATGGGCGTGGCCTGATCGCTCACCTGCGCGCGCGCATGCGCGACCAGCCGGCGACACAGGTCCACATCGGCCAGAAACGAATCGCCGAGTTCCGGCGCGAAACCGCCAATCTCGGCAAACACACTTGCACGCGCCAGCGCTATGCCTCGGATGATGTGTTGGACGGGATACGGCGCGGAAGGTCTTTCGGGGTGTGATCTGGAGACCAGGTCGGAGCGCAACAGATCGGGATAAAGCAATTCCCATGCCGCTCGCTCATACCGTGGCCTGGCCATCCGCGCGCCGCATAGCGCGACCTCTGGATGGTCTGCCATCCATCCGCGCGCATGGTTCAACCACACACAGGCCGAATCCGGCGCCACGTCGAGCGCCACAGATGCCAGCAGGACACTGTTCTCCAGCCCGCCGGCCTCGGCGAGTGGCAGTGAGGGCTTGTGGTAGTCAAGCTCCAGCCAGTCGCTTGCGTCTGCAGATGCCTGTTTCCAGGCAGTTTGCCGGGCTGTGTCGAGATTGCCGATAAAAATCCGTATGCGCATGAAGTGCTGTTACCCGGTGTGCCCAATGACCCAAACCGGCGGGGGCCATGGACCGAAGAGCGCTTGCTCGATTCTGTCCAGGCGCGCTTCGACAGTTGTGTTTGCCGGCATTGGCGCTGTGCTGGTTGGCTGGGGTAGCTGGGCGGCGATTAAGGTGAAGCCGGCTGCCTGTAGCAACGCGCGCAGCTCGATCCCGCGCTCATAAGCCTGATTCCGCTCTGAGGGCAGATGCGTGGTTGTGTCATTGACCAGCAGCGCCAGCCGTCCGCCTGGTTTCAGCGCGCGTCGGGCTTCGGCGCTCAACAACAGCACATCGGCAGAAGCATGATGTGCCGGGTGGACGGTGATGATAATGGCGTCGCACGCGCGCGCTGGCAGTGCTCCCAGGTAATCCAGCAGCGCCGTGTGGCGCACAGAGAATCCACGCGTCTGCGCGGCGATGGCCGCCGCCAGATCAGGATCACACCCGCGTGGTTCGATTCCGGCCGCTCGCAATGCTGGCAAAAGCAATCCATCGCCTGCGCCGGCCACATGGCACACTTCACAATGCCTCAGATGCGAGACAAGTTCAGCGTATTGTTCTGCAAACTGTTGTGTCTGTGTTGGCAACCACCGTGCGCTGACCTCTGCTGCTTGGGTTGCCTGCTGCGCGCGTTGCTCCAAACGAGACAATGCCTGGACCACTGCGCGGTTGAATGCCACCTGCCGCTCCAGTGTAGGGTCGAGGTATGGCTCACGCAAGTGCGAGGTGAGATTGCGCCGTATCCAGGCGATCAGACGACCTACCAGTGGCGCTTTCGATCGCACGGTGTAGCCCCGCAGCATCACGTCGGCCTGTCCATTTAGCCGGGCGTAATCGGTCAGAGGGCGAGGCGGATTCGAGGCATCATTCACTGTGGGGGGCGGCAGCTCCGGCAGAGGAATCGTGTGCTCCTGCGCCTGTTGTAGCAGCCGGCTCAGGCGCGCCTGCCATGCCGAAGGCGCGAACGATCCCGTCGCTTCGCGCATTTTGCGGCCATCTGCGCTCCGCTGAACTGGACTGCGCAACCATGCCGTGAGTGTCTCTACGATGGCCGAAGTGGACACGCCTGTCAGCCAACTGTACGTGTCGGCTGTGCTGATGGCTGCCACGGGTATACCCCAGGCGGCCGCAGTCAGCGCGGCAAACTGGGCTATGTCGTCGTCTCCGGCTATCACGCACACATCTGCCGCCGGCAAGTCGCGCACAAACAGTGCCAGCCGGTTGTGTGTCACAGCCTGCGCTTGACCCGCTGCAACTTCCTGCCAAATGTCTGCCCACCCAATGGCGTATTCTGGCTTGTGGTCCGGCAGCCAGACCAGCGCCAACGGCATTGCGTCGTCCATCGGACCGAGCTGCGCGCGTAGTTCAGCGCGTTGCGCGGCGCGCTCGTCGTCACGCGGCGGCAGCCAGGCCGGCATCCCCAGCCAGTGCGCCTGCCCAGCATCCTCCATCAGCGTGCGCTGGTGTGAGGCCGGTGTGTTGGCCAGAATGATGTCGGCTGCGCGCAACTCGGCCGAGAGTGTGTCGAGTTGATGGGTGTGCGCCACTACGATGCCATGGCGAATCTCGCGCGGGTCTATCAGCGCTGGCGTGTCAGGTGTTGTGTGCAGCACCCACACATCGGCATGCGGCGGCAACGGCTCGGTAGTGACGATCGCGCGCAGCGGATCATCATCGCGCAGTTGCGCGCGCGGGCACCCGATGCGAATCGTGGCGCCGGCGCGCAGCCAGTGGCGCGCCTCTGTGCGCAAGCTGTGCGAAGCCAGAACGGCGATATTGTCTGCAGACTCGGCTTCGACGTTGGGTGAGATGTAGCAGGGGATGACGATGTTGACTTGCATGGCTCAGGCGCCTAATCGTAACGCAGAAAAGCCAGATCGGGCATATCGGCGTGCAGCCAGACGCAACGCCCGGCTGATTGCGCCCTCGAGGAGGTCGCCCACCCGTTGCGCGCCAAAGTGGGTTAATACCTTTTGCCGTCCAGCTTGTCCCATGCGTTGCGCTACCTGAGGGTGTTGTTCGAGATAAGCCAGATATCCTGCCAGTGTGGACGCATCGCCAGCCGGCACAATGAATCCATCTATCCCATGCGCAATGACGCCAGGAACAGCGCCGCTGTTGGCGCCAATCACCGGCTTGCCGCATAGCCATGTCTCGGCATATACAATGCCAAAAGATTCGCCTGTAGACGGCATGCACAACACGTCGCTGGCAGCCAGCAGGGCCCACTTGGCGCTCTCAGTCACCACGCCCAGATCGCGCCAGCGAGATCGGAATGGCTCCTCTTGCGCCTCGGCTGGCAGCGCGTTGCTGTCGTCAGGCCCTGCAGAGACCAGCATCACTCTGGATTCCTGGCCGGCCAGCAGAGACACCGCACGTAGTGTTTGATGGAACCCCTTGTAAGCCACTTTGCGAGCCAGAAAACCTACAATGAAAGCGTCGTCAGGCAAGCCAAGCTGCCTGCGGCTTGTCTTGCTGGATTGCAAGTCGGGCGGCAGACTGACGATTGGAGGGACTACCTGAACATGCGCTCTGTGCACGCCAAAGCGTTCCTGGAGCGCCTGCGCCTCGATCAACGTCAGGGGCAAAGTCATATTCGCATTGGCTAACATATGGTGTTGCGCGATTGGTCTCCGCGCGGACATTTGCTCCAGATGCAGCAGCGGGGTGTTCAGCCACGCGACGCCGGCGTGTTGCGCGGCATAGCGCGATATCACGCTGGTCAGTGTGCTGGCCGACATCGAAATCATGATGTCATAGTGCCCCGCTTTCGCCAACAGCCCCGCGAACAAGGCCGGTGAAAATGGCCCTTCGCTCAACCAGATGCCGGCTTCGTAGCGCGCTTTGCCACTTCGAGCAAAGCCGGCATATGCCCAGTTCATCAGACGCAGCGTGCGACTGCCGCGCTGCCACTGACGAAATCGCCGTACCTCAACGCCATTGCGCGCTTCTGAGGAAGGCAAGTTGCCTGTCCAGGTGGGCTGATGCGCAGACCGGGTGGTAAAGACCGTGATCTGGTGCCCGCGCCGGGCCAATTCCTCAGCCCAACCGGCAGCGAGCTGCTCTGTGCCGCCAATGGCCGGCGGATACTGCGGCGAGACAAACAGAATCTTCAGCGGTTGCATGCTTGCTGATAGACCTCGTGCAGGCGTTGCGCATGCGTCTCCAGCGACCAGTTCCGCTCAGCATGGGCGCGGCAGGCGCGGCGCATGGCACGGAAGCGATCACCTGGCAGGGTCAGCGCGGCGCGAATCTGTTGGGCCAGGTGCTCGCCATCGCCCGGGCGGAACAGGAAGCCAGTTTGCCCATCCTGGATCAACTCGGGAATGCCGCCGGCTTGCGAGCCGATCACTGGCGTGCCGGCCATGAAGCTTTCCATGATGGACAAGGGTTGATTCTCATGCCAGATTGAGGGCTGCACCACCGCGTCCGCGTAAGCAAACAGGTTGCGCATCTGGCTGAACGGCACCCATGCCAACTGGATCACATTGCGAAATTCTGCCAGCGCCTGCCGGTACTCCGGGGCGATGTATCCAGCGATGATCCAGCGCCACGCGCGAGGTGGCTGATCGGCCTGTGCATCTTCGTGCGTCAGCCGGCGCAATGCTGCCAGCACTGAATCGGCGCCTTTGTGTTCCATGAACGAGCCGGCCATCAGCAACGTGAAAGCGCCTTCATCTTGTCGCAGCGCACGAATGGCGGCAGGTTCGCTCAACGGCGCGGGTGGGTCGAGCGGAATGCCGTAGGGCAGTGCCATCACGCGCGCGGCTGGGTAGCCGGCTTGCATGTGCAGGTCGCGGTAGAACCGGCTCGGCGCGATGAGCATGCGCACGTGCCCCAGCAGCAGCCGGAACACCATGCGGCGCGCTGACACATCGGCCCACCACTCCAAATGGTGGGCGCACGCGCCACAATTGCGGCGTTGGCCGGGGCCAATCATGCATGGCGCTTGGCCGCGCCGGTACATCATGTTGTTCGGGCACAGCGCCCACAAATCATGCAGAGTCTGGACGACAGGGATGCCGGCGCGCCGACAGGCCAGCAGCGGCGCCAGACTGGCGCCGGTGATGTTGTGCGCGTGAACAATATCGGGCCGAACCCGGCGCAACACAGTCAGCGTGCCGTGATAGACCCGTCGGTCAAATAACTCGCGCCGGGGGTTGCGTCCCAGGTACTGATAGCGACGCCGCGAGATCGGAATATCCTGATACCGCTCCTCGCACTGTTCGTCAGCCGGCGCACGCGCATTGATCACCAAGGCGTGGAACTGCACGCCGCGTGCCATTAATCCCTGTGCGCTATAGAACGCCGATATTTCAGCGCCACCCACCTCGTTGGGTGGAAAGAAGTTGGAGATGAGTAGCGTCTTCACGTCGTTGAGTCGGAACGTGTGGGATTAATGTCGATCTCTTGCAAGGCTTGAATGATTGCGCTGGTCGACTCACTTTCGACCAGGGCAGAAGTATGCCGGCCTAACTCATGCACACGGCGGGTGATATCCGTCTGCCAGGTGATGCATTCGTGCAGAAACTGGCAGGCTGTTCGTGTTGCGCTGACGACACTTGCCAGCGCGTTGGCAAGATGAATGTCGCATTGTGCCGTGCTCTGGCGTTGAGTGTGGATGGTGTTGGCGAGTTGCGCCAGGGCTTGCCGCTGCGCACTCACAGCTTCTTCTGTGTCTGCTGCGATCTGTGTCGCGTACTGGCCCTGGGCAATAAGATCGTTCGAGACATGCCCGATGAGTCCGCGGGTCTCGCCGATGAGGGAAGTAACCCGCGCAGCATTTACGCGCTCGCGTTGCTCCAGGCTCTTCACGGAGGCAGCCAGGACTGGCAGTGCGCGGATGCTGCGCCAGGTTGCGCGCAGCCACGCTAGCCGGCTGCCGGGCAACCCTGGCGAAGGCTGGGCCTCGCCCATGGCGGCCAGTTGCGCCAGCCGGCCGTCTATCTCGCCCATTTTGCGATGCAACTCGAGCAGCTCTGCTTGATGCCACTGCGCGGACTCCTGCGCCGAGTGGCCCGCCGATTTGTGCTTGCCGGTGGACGCATCGGGGGGGGAGCTGACAGGAGACGCCGTTTCTGGCTGCGCTGATGTTGGCAAGCCAGCATCCAGACCCAGACTTGGGACGCCAGATGGCATGCCTACGCCATAGCGCAGCATTCCTTCAATGTTCTGGGTCAACTGCGCCAGGTTCGTTAATATATGTCCCAATCCGCGCTGTAAGTCCTGCCATGTCTCTGTGCGCGGCGCCATGTTGATGCGCTGCGAAATCGGCAATGTGCTGTCATCCAATATCTGCTCTGCGCGCCGGTATGCCTGGCGATGGCATTGTGCCAGGGCCTCGATCGCATCCGGCATGATGCGGCTGGAAAGCGCAGGGTCACCGTTCAGAACGCTGCGCAGAATGTCGCGGTAAGCGATAGAGCGCCCGGTGAGCAGGCTAATAGCCTGTGGCGACTCGATTTCGGCCATTTCAGCGCTGCGCAGGACTGCGCCGATTTGTTCCGGCTCTGTGTGTTTGATCAGACAGCGCAAGCGATTACGATGAAAGGTGGCAATGCGGTCTACGCTCATGTGCTCGAGCGGCGTCTGGCCGGACTGATGCAGCACAACGGCGGCTGGCTCATACCAGACTTCGTATCCAGCCTTGCGCGCGCGCAGGCATAGGTCAGTCTCCTCGTAATAGGCCGGGTAGAATCCCTGGTCGAACATTCCCACGCGCTCAAGCGCCGCGCGACGAATCGCAAGTGCGGCGCCTGTGACATACTCGTGCTGACCGGGATGGTTGTACTGTGGCGAATCAGGCTCACCAAAGCCAAGGTGCATGGTGTAGAAGAGAGGCAACCGGATCGCGCCCCCAGCGTGATCTATCGTGCCATCTGCTCTCACGCACTTGCAGCCCACAATTGCTGCCTGGGGTGACGACTGGAACCGTGTTAGCAGTGCATCCAACCACCCCGGCTGGACAATTGCATCCTGGTTGAGCAGCACAATGATCTCGCCCTGGCTGAACTGAATACCGACGTTTACTGCTGAAGCAAATCCGGCATTGAAATCCATTCGATGTCGCCGGATGGCGGTTTCAAAGGGCGCCAGGGCCTGCTCGCTGCTATCTGTGGATGCATTGTCAACGACAATCACCTCGGCGGCGCCATGTGCTCGGACCTGGGGCACCACGGCATTCAGGCAGGCCGGAATGAAAGCCGCTCCGTTATAGAGCGGTATGACGATGGTAATGGACGGGTTCATGCTGTCTCTTGTTGTAGCGCGTCAGCAGCGCGTCTGGGGGCGCGCATGAAGCGCGCGATAGGCGCCACGCATTTCGCCCACGAGAAACGGTCCTGAAGTGGCCGAAAGAGCGACGCCCGATCGGGCCGGTGATGGAGCTTGATGGCATCCAGGATGCCGGCGGCGACGCTGGCCGCATCTTCGGGCGGGGCGAGAAACGCGACGCCGTGGTTTGCAGCGAGGCTGGCCAGTTCGTCGCCCTGCGACAGCACCATCGGCAGGGCTGCCCAAATGTAACTGAGCGTGCGTGTGCGCGCAGAGAAATGGGCCTCCAAGTGATCGTGGTGTAACGAGATACCGATGGTTGCCTCGGTCAGACAGCCGGCCCAGTCGGCATAGCTTACCCAGTCGCCGAGCAGGATTGTCTCGCCAAGCATGCCGGCTTCGGCGGCCATGTGTTGAAACTGCTGAAAGTGACGCGAGGGCTGGGCGCCTGGTTCTGGGTGACGTGCGCCCGGAAAAGCGTATTTGATGGACAGCCCACTTGCGCGCAACAAGGAGGCTGCGCGAATCAGTGTGAAGGGGTCAAACCAATCCCAGATGCCACCACCCCAGAGCACCAGGATGTCTGCTTGAGACACGCCAGGCCAGATGCCGCGCATCACTGGGCGAAGGGGCTTTGGCGGTGCGTCAGGGATGCCATACGGCACCAGATCGACCATGCGCCGGAAAGTCGGGTCAACGCGATGGTTGGCCACGTTGATGCGGCCGGCAGCATCCAGACATCCCAACCACCAATCGCGCTGGCGCTCTGTGGCGCAGATGAAAAAGTCGCCGCGTTGCAGCACGTATTGATTTGTGTTGCGATGCCATGTGTCGACATCAAATTCGAGCCGGTTGGCCTGAATGGCTAGTTGCTCGAGGATGTCCAGATCGTAGCCATCGACGATGACGGCTAGGTTTTCAGGCAGGACGGGGCTGAGGTTGCACAGCATGCCGGGGTAGCACAGAACTGCGTCAGCCGTCTGCAATTCGCCGGCCAGCCGTTGCGCATGTCCCCGCTCGTATGTGACGAAGTGTACGCCGGATCCCGGCGTCTGGCTGGGTGACGGGGCCGCCAGGACCACATCGATCTCTGACGAGGCGGACAGGGCTTTGGCGATCTCCGAATAACGGATGCCCACCCCGGCCATGCGCTCGCCGATGAAGTCATGACTGACGATGAGGAGCCTGGACATGGGTCATCCCGTGGTTTGAGCCAGTTCCGTTTCGCTGGTTGCTGAACCGGCGTCAGTGGCGGGATGCCACCACTCTCCTTCCAGTGCAACCAGCCCGTAACGCTCGCGCGTGCCGCCCGGAAGCACAGTAAAGCGCGCGCACTCGTTCCAGTAATCGTAGCGGTGCGTATCGTCCCAGTCGTAGATGGCGGCGTCGATAAGATAGTCGCCTGGCAGGAACGGCAGCCTGCCGATGGCGTAGTCCACATAGCCCGATCCCTCGATGAAGGGTATCCTGTAAGGCTGCATGGTGTTATTTGGCCCGGCGATGCGGATGCGCTGGTCGGCGCGGTAGAAGGCAATGCCAATCAGTGGCTGTTCCACGCGCTCGTGGGCGATGTAATGCAGCCGCACCGTGAGCCGGGCGTTGGTGTGGGTGAAGCGGGTGGGCCGGCCATCGGCGTCGACCAGTTCAACCCGTTCGATGCGCGCCTCGCCGCTGCCCAGGCGCTTTTCCTGGTCCTCCAGGTGTTGGTCTGGCAAAGATGGCATTTTGGCAGCCTGTTTCTCTGCCATCTTGATCAACGTGTCTTCGTAGTAGGCCGCGCTGACGGCAGATACATCACCGATGGCCCGCACCTGGCCGCGCTCCAGCCAGATCGCCCGCTTGCAGGTTTGCAGCACGGATTCCATGCTGTGCGAGACGAAAAAAATCGTGATGCCGCGCTTGCGCAACGCTTGAATGCGCTCCTGGCTCTTTTGCTGAAACCCCTGATCGCCAACGGCAAACACTTCATCCAGCAGCAGGATTTCGGGATCGAGGTGAGCGGCGGCGGAAAATGCCAGCCGCAGATACATACCGCTGGAGTAGTCCTTCACCGGCACGTCGATGAAGTCGTTGATCTCGGCGAACTCGATGATCTCGTCGAGCTTGCGGGCAATCTCGCGCCTCGTCAACCCCATCACGGCGCCGTTGAGCGAGATGTTGTCGCGCCCGCTCAGATCGGGATGAAAGCCGGCCCCCAGTTCCAGCAACGCTGTCACTCGGCCGTTCACGGTGATCTTGCCGCGCGTCGGCTGGATGATGCGGCTGATCAGCTTTAGCGTGGTGCTTTTGCCGGCCCCGTTGCGCCCGATCAACCCGATATGGTCGCCGGCCTCGACACGAAACGAGACATCGCGCAACGCCCAGAACTCCTCGGTGCCGTGGTTCCGATTGTGTTGCAGCAGGTTGACGAAGGCCTCCTGAAACGAGCGCGGCTTGTCGCGCTGAAGTCTGAAGGTCTTGGAGACGCCCAGGAATTCGATAGCAACTGCCATGATGTGTTTGCGGTCATGTTGTCGGCGGGGTGCCCTTCAGAGCTTTGGACACTGTTTTCACCTTGCGCATAAAGCGCATAAACCGCCCCTGTTCATACGCAGCCACCAGACGCTGGGCCTGGCGCGCGCGTTCTTCGGCAGCTTCGCGGGCAGCTTCCGCCTCGCGGGCGCGCTGCTCCCACAACGCGCTCGCCTGCTTGTGCGTTTCTATCTCGGCGGCCGCCCGATCTGCTCGCGCCTGGGCTTCGCGCAGCCAGACGTCGCGCGCGCGCAACGCATCGACGTACATCGCCGAGAGCGCCGACTGGTCGGCGTGCAGGGCATACACCCAGTCAGTGATGGGCTGGCCAGCCGGGGCTACGTCGGCGCTGAAACGGTATACGTCATTGCATGTTGCGCACATGGGGAAGATGGCGCCCTGCCCCTTCAGGCTCGATTTGTACTGGTGAATGTCTTCGATGCGGTCGGTTAGCAGATTGCCGATCTTGCCAACGCCGTCCAGATCGTGACAACAGGCCAGCACCTCGCCGGTCCAGGCTACGAACAATGTGTAGTCGAAAATATCGCACTGCTTGATACTGCGCGGTGGAATAGGGGTGTCGCAGATGCCGTCACCCTTCAAATGGCCGCCGCGGTTGTGGCACAGCGAGAAGGAAATTTTCTCAATGCCGAGATCATTCAGCCGGCGGCGAATTTCGGCCAGTTTCGGACGAGTCTGGCGGGTCACACTGACATTCGCCACCACGCGCATCCGTCCTTGCGCGCGCTGCACGGCATCGGCAATGTACTTCTCGGCGCGTTCAAAGTTCAACCCCCCCATCATCAGCTCATAGGTTTCTGCATCAGCCCCGTTGTAGCTGATGATCATCGTCCCCAGCCCGGCCTCGATCAAACGCTCGACGTTCTTCGGCGTTAACGCCGAGGCGTTGGTGGTGATGAAGGTCGGGATTTTGCCTTTCAAATACTCGATGAAGCGGGGCAGATGCGGGTTCAGCGTCGGCTCACCCATGCCGGCGAAATCGATCGCCTGCGTTTTGCCGAACGCCAGCACCTTGTCTGCCACAATCTGGAAGGTCTCCCAACTCATCATTCCCTTTGGCCGGGTGATGGTCTCGTGGGGACAATGCAGGCACCGCGTGTTGCACTGGTTCGTCGCCTCAATCTCAACCGTGTTCAAAAAACTGCCCTCCGGTCTGCGCGCTACGCCACAGGAAATTTCAGACTCAGGATTCTATACCTGTCTCGATGGGCGCTGCCCGGCTCTTTGCCCGGCTCTTTGCCCGGCTTCTTCAATATACGCCGCCAGCGCCTCGTGCCAGTCGCGCATCCGATCAATGCCCAACGATTGCAGGGCAAGATTGCGCAACACAGAGTAGGCTGGCCGGCGCGCCGGCAGATTTAACTCCTCACTCGTGATTGCCACCGGCTCGACCGCAATGCCGGCCAACCGGAATATCTCGCGCGTAAACTCGTGCCACGAGCACTCCCCATCGCTGGTGGCATGATACGTGCCGTACTGCCCGGTCTCGATCAACAGGGCAATCTGTTGCGCCAGGTCGCTGGTGTAAGTCGGTGTGCACACCTGATCGCTGACAACGCGCACCGGCTTGCCGGTCTGTTCGCTCTCGCGCCCCAGACGCAGCATGGTGTTCACGAAGTTGCCACCCTTACCCATCGCCCCGGCCAGTCCGTACAACCCGCACGTGCGGATGATGTAGTGCTTGCGCCAGGCTGAGCGAATCAACAACTCGCCGGCCAGCTTGCTTGCCCCATACGCGCTGATCGGGTTGGGCAGATCCGTCTCGACGTAGGGCGCGCGTTTGGCCCCGTCGAACACGTAATCGGTGCTGACGTAGAGCATGGCGATGTCCGCCTCGCGGCAGATCAGCGCCATCTGTTGCGCCGCCCAGGCGTTCACCTGCAACGCCAGCCTGGCGTCGCGCTCGATATCGTCCACGCGATGAAATGCCGCCGTGTTCAGGATCAGGCCGGGCCGGAACAACTCCACCGCAGCCCGCACCTGATCTGGGTCGCTCACATCGAGCTCCACATATTGCGAGCCGGCATCTCCCTGGCCGGCTGTGCCCGGCTGGACAGCCAGCATTACGTCGTGATCGGCGAGCGCCGCAACGAGGTCGGTGCCCAACTGTCCATTTGCGCCTATGAGGATGATCTTCACGCCATCACCAATTGCTTTTTCGGGAAGTTTTTATAATGCCAGCCAATGCCTCTGCGGGCCGGGTTTGCCACGAGCGCCCTCGCGCTCATTTCGATGCTCAGCGCGGTCAGCCTTGCGCTGGCTGGCTGTAGCGCCGAGCCGGAGCCTATTATCATCGAAACGCCGGCTGTCACCCTCACGCCCTACGCGACGCCGGAGCCGACTGCTCGTCCTTTGCCTACCGCTCGCCCTTCGCCCACGCCCAGGCCGCCCACGCCGACCGTCCGCGTTGCGCGGATCAACATCAACACGGCCGGCCCGCGCCTGCTCGAATCGCTGCCGCGCATTGGCCCCGCCACGGCCCAGCGCATCATCGAGTATCGTCAGACACACGGCCCCTTTGCTGCCATCGAAGACATTCAGAATGTTCCCGGCATCGGCGAGGCCACCTTCAACGCGATCAAAGACCACATCTCGATTGACGATTGAGTCATCGAGCGATTGACGAATGGCACCCAATCACCCTCGCTCCTCTGCTCCCCCGCTCCTCCCATGATGTATCATCCCGCCCACAAAGGCGGTGAACACATCATGAGCACATCAGGCAAAATCCCAGTGGCTGTTCTGGGCGCGACCGGCGCAGTTGGCCAGCGGTTCATCCAACTGTTACAGGGACATCCTTTCTTCGAGATTGTTGCGCTCACCGCTTCGGATCGCAGCGAAGGCAAACGTTACGCCGATGCGGCGCGCTGGGTGATTGAGGGCGATGTGCCCGAATCGGTTCGAGATATCGTGTTGCTGCCCACCGACGCCGAGACGGTGATGCGCCAGGCGCCGGTTGTGGCCGCCTTCAGCGCCCTGCCGAATGAAGCGGCACAGCTTGCAGAGCCGGCCTTTGCGCAGGCCGGCGCGCTTGTCTTCTCCAACGCTTCATTCCATCGCATGCACCCCGATGTGCCTTTGGTGATCGCCGAAGTCAACGCCGACCACCTGCGGCTGCTTGCGCATCAGCGCCAGGCGCGCGGCTGGAGCGGCGGCATCATCTGCAACACGAATTGCACGGTGAGCGGGCCGGCCATGACCCTGCGGCCACTCTACGATGTGTTTGGCGTCAAGCGCGTGTTTGCCGTTTCGTTGCAGGCGCAGAGCGGGGCCGGCTATCCCGGCGTGCCCTCGCTCGACATCACCGACAATGTGCTGCCGTTCATCAAGGGTGAAGAAGACAAGCTGGAGGCCGAGGCGCGCAAGCTGCTGGGAACGCTGCGCAGAAATGGTGATGGGCCGGCTGGCGTAGTCGACGCGCCCATCGCCGTCAGTGCCCACTGCAATCGTGTGCCGGTGATCGACGGCCATATCGTGACCCTTTCCATCGAATTGGCGTCGCCGGCCAGCCCAGACGACGTGACGCGCGTATTGCGCGACTACCGACGCCCGGAAGTGCTTGGCCTGCCCACCGCGCCAGAACAGCCTATCGTGGTGCGCGCCGAGCCGGACCGGCCCCAACCCCGCCGGGATCGCATGGCCGGCAATGGCATGAGCGCGGTCGTTGGCCGCGTGCGCGCCGAGCCGCTGTTCGGCGATTGCGGTGTGAAGTGCGTGACCCTCGCCCACAACACCATTCGTGGCGCGGCCGGCGGCAGTATTCTGAATGCGGAAGTGTTGTTCAAGGTCTTTGGCTTAACTGAGCGATAAACCATGAAAAGAATCAGTGTTGTTGGCGTTGGATATGTCGGACTCGTCACAGGGGCATGTTTTGCCGATCTGGGCAATGACGTGGTGTGCCTGGACGTGAACGAAGAGCGCATCGAAAACCTGAAACAGGGCATTCTCCCCATCTACGAGCCGGGGCTGGAAGAAGTGGTGCGCCGCAACACGAACGCCGGGCGGCTCTCCTTCACCTGCTCGTACAGCGAGGCGCTGAACGCCAGCAAGGCCGACCTCGTGTTCATTGCTGTCGGCACGCCCGAGGGCGTGGATGGCGAGGCCGATCTGCGCTATGTGCGCCAGGTGGCCGAGACCATCGCCGAGGTGATGGACCATCCGCTCGTCATCGTCAACAAAAGCACGGTGCCGGTCGGCACCGGTGACTGGGTGGCCGACATCGTGCGCAGCAAACAGCCCAAGCCCATCCCCTTCAGTGTGGTCAGCAACCCCGAATTCCTGCGCGAAGGCTCGGCTATCGTCGACTTCATGAACCCCGACCGCATCGTGCTCGGCTCGCTTGACCGCGACGCAGCCGAGATGGTGGCGCAGTTGTACTTCCCCCTGCGCGCGCCGATCATGATTACCGACCTGCGCACGGCCGAGATGATCAAGTACGCCAGCAATGCTTTCCTGGCCACCAAGATTTCGTTCATCAACGAGATTGCCAACATCTGTGAGGCGTTGGGCGCCGATGTCAAAGAAGTCGCCGCCGGCATGGGCTACGACAAGCGCATCGGTCGCGCTTTTCTTGACGCAGGACTGGGTTACGGCGGCTCTTGTTTTGAAGGGGCCGAAACGGTGTTCGCCCTCAACAGCTCGAATGTGGCTGCAATGCCGTTGGATAACCTGTTCCGTCAGTCTGGCGAACCGTTTCAGGGCGACACAGTTGAAGTCGTCGTTCCGCGTCACAGCCGCGTGCTGGCGTTCGATCTCGAATCAGGCAGGCCGGCTCTTGCCGATGTGAAGGCTGTCACTCGCAGACCCTATCGCGGCACAATGGTCTCTGTGAAGACCAGCATGGGGCGCGCGCTCAGAGTGACTGCTGATCATCCCGTTGTCATCCGGCGCCCGCAAGGTTTTGACATTGTCCCTGCCATCTCCGTGTCGCCTGGCGATCAACTCGCCGTGCTGTGCGACCTGCCTCCTGTTGTCGCCCCGGCCGCCCTCAATCTGATCGACTTGCTCGAGGGGACTGAGCTGGATGCTGACGTGTATGTCTCGCCCGTGGATGACAGCTTCACCCGGCGATACCATGATTTCGCCGGCCACATTCCCCCCGAGTTGCTGGCATACCCGCATGAGATCAAACGCCATAACCGCATGCCACTGGCGCTGTTCCGCCATCTCACGCGCCAGGGTGTTCTGTCGGTCGATCCTGCCGGGCTTCAGTTGCACATGGCCAAAGGGCCGGCCGCCAAAATCAACGCCCTCATTCCGGTTGACGCTGATCTGATGCGGTTGTGTGGCTACTATCTGGCTGCCGGACACATCGGCGTTCACGCAGGCCGTGCCGGCGCAACACGAGAGCGGGTCGGGTTTTGCTTCCACGAGCAGGAGACGGAATACATCGCTGACCTGCGCCGCATCCTGGCCGGGTTGGGTCTGGAGTGCATCGAGCGCAACAGCGCCGCCCATGCCACGATAACTGTTGTGTCGTCACGATTGTTTGCGTGGCTGTTGCGCACTGTCTTGAAGTGTGGCGTCCGATCCGACGACAAAGCATTGCCCAGGCTTGTCTTCAATGTCGCGCCAGAACTGCGGTTCGAGCTGGTGCGTGGCGCTTTCAGTGGAGACGGGACTGTCACACTTGTTCAGGACGGTAAAAATCTGATGTTGGAGTATGCGACGGTCAGTAAAGTGCTGGCCGATGGCATGGCCTTGCTCTTGCAGACTTTGGGTATCGTCGTGTCGATCCGAACGCAGTGGATGAACAAGTCTACAAGGCCGGCCTATATCCTGCGCATCAGCGGATACGCCCAACTGGCAGCGTTGAAGGGAGTCTTCGGCGGCAAGCATCGCGATCGTATCGATTCGATCCTGGCGCGCTATCAGCGCCACATTGCTCAGCATGGCTTCTCGAGGCAGGACACCTTTGCGACGCTGACTGTCGAAACCGTCGAATATGAGGAAGTGGATACTGCTGTCTACAGCCTAGAAACGAGCACCGGCACAGTAATTGCTTCATCTGGCCTGATCTGCCACAACTGTTTCCCCAAAGATGTCAAAGCCCTCTCACACATGGCCAACATCCAGGGCAAGCATCCCCAGATGCTCGAAGCTGTCATGCAGATCAACGCCGACCAGCGGCGCAGCATCGTCGCCAAAGTCCGTGAGTTGCTGGGTGGTCTGCGCGGCAAGACCATCGGCATCCTGGGTCTCGCCTTCAAGCCAAACACCGACGACATCCGCGAAGCGCCGGCGTTCGATATCATCGCTATGCTGCAGCGTGAGGGTGCGCAGGTGAAAGCCTACGATCCTGTCGCGGTGTCCAATGCTGCACGCGTCGTGGATCGCGTCGCCTTTGCCCAGGATGTCTATGACCTCGTCGCCGGTTGCGACGCTGTTATCCTGGCCACCGAGTGGAACGAGTTCAAAAACATCGACCTGAACCGCGTCAAAGAGTCCATGAAGCAGCCGGTCGTCGTCGATGGACGCAATCTGTACGACCCCGACCTGATGCGCCGGCATGGGTTCATCTATCGCGGCATGGGGCGAGGCTATCTGTGATTTTGGATTGGTGATTTTGGATTTGGAATTTCAGAGAGGGGACGACATGACGCGCGTAAAAACTGGCACGCCGCACTCCACAATCCACAATCCAAAATCAAAAATCAAAAATCAAAAATACCGGGTGGTCTCGCGGGCGGATGGCGCCACGAAGGCTGTCCTGCCGAACGGGCTGACGGTGCTGCTGAGAGAGATTCACACCGCGCCGGTTGCGTCTCTCTGGGTCTGGTACCGCGTCGGCTCGCGCAACGAGCATCCCGGCATCACCGGCATCTCGCA
>DAOUDB010000265.1:0-11668 GCA_034431495.1 Thermoflexales bacterium | reverse complement strand
CGACCAAGACGCCTGTTCCACAAAACTGCACCTACACGCAGGGATACTGGCAGAACCACACGTCCAAGTGGCCGGTGTCATCACTGACCATCGGCGGCGTCACCTACTCCAAGTCGCAGCTCGTCAACATTTTGAAGGCTTCGACGCTGGGCGATGCGACCTACATCGTCATGCACCAGTTGATCGCTGCTATGCTGAACGTAGCCAATGGCGCCGATCCTTCCGCAGTGCAGGCGACCATTGACGCAGCGAGCGCCTGGCTGGCGCAGAATCCTTTGGGCAGCAAGCCAAAAGACCCCGCCCGGCAAGTCGGCATCAACTACTCGGTTATCCTGGACAACTACAACAACGGCATTATTGGCCCCGGCCACTGCGACGTGCCGCCAACCGCAACGCCTAAGCCGACCAATACGCCGACGCCGGCCCCGACAAGCACGCCGACTTCCGTGCCCACCAACACGCCGACGCCCGTGCCGACGCCATCCGGGACGCCGGGCGTGCCGGACACGTTCGACTACACATGCCGCACCGGCCCGGCCGTCGATTCCGTCACCGGGCTGAACTGCACTGAGTACCACGGCGCGACCTACGCCTACGAAAGCGGCACGTGGTGGCTGGTGCGGACTTACTGCATGGCCCGCGAGCAGTGCGAGTCAAACGGCGAGGAGCCTGAGGACATTCATGCCTCGTTGCCGTGCGTCCCGGTCATCACTCCTTCTGGGATTGTTCTCGAATGCCGCGACAGCGGGCGCATGACAACCATGCAGGTGCGCGCCGAGGTGAACACGTCCTGCCCGGTCAACGAAGTGCTGCGCTCGCCGTATCCGCGCACCCTCGTCAATGTGCCGACCAACTTCACATTGGTCCCGCGCGAGTTCAACAGCGTCAGCGGCATCTCCAGCCCGCCGCAAAGCCCTGACAATCTGTTCGAGTTCATCGACGCGAACGGGAATCCCACCGAAGAAGGCTATCAGTTGGGCGTGTGGCGCGATCTGCGCCTGATCATGCGCAGTCGGCGCTTCAACGGCGGAGAGAACTGGCTGGGCCAGACGGTGCCGCCGCCGCAGTGGGTCTTCTCGGATCGTGACTGGAACACCGGCCCGCTGCCGCGCGTGCAGAACGGCCATCAGGCGTCGTATGTGTACCAGACGGCAAGCGCCGGCCTGGAGACCACGTTGGGCCGCGCCTTCGACACGGCCAGGCAGGCGCCGGCCGATCTTTTCAACCTGCCGGCCTATAACGTGGGGCTGACAACATACTGCGGCCACGAGTGGCGGGCCACGGTGACGCTGTCCACGCGGGTGTGGCATGCAACCGGCCCATGCTTTGAGACACGTCTGATGCCCGATGGCACCACCTTCGAGCCGGAAGGCACCTCGAATGAGGGCTGCGCGCCGGGCTGGGTGTCGCCTGGTTACTGGACCTATGGCTGGGGCAACTTTGCCACCGACTGGGCCGGTATCGATATGCGCTCGGTTGGTCGCTCGACCACTTACGATATCCGCACACGCACCTTGTCGGGAGGCGTGTTCAAGGGCCAGGAATACTGGGACACGCCGGCCGGCATCTGGGTGCCGGTCATCGAAGTGCAATCGGTCATTCGCAATGAGTGCGTGGCCGAAGGCTCGTGTGAGCCGCCCAGAGCGACCCGTTGACTTTCGTATTGAGAGGGCCTCGCGCATCATCAAGCGGGCGAGGCCCTCTCGGGCAGACCTGCCATGATCCATCTATCGGCAGCGCAAAGAATGATGCCGCAGGCCGCGCCCATTGCAGAGCCGCTCCATATTCGACTGGCCGGCGCGCAAGATCGCGGCGCTGTTCGGCGGCTTGAATGCGCGTGTTTTGGGCGGGGGCGCCTGTTATTCGGCCTGTGGCCTCGGGTTGGCAGCCGGCACGCCGTCACCTGGCTTGCCGAAACCGACCAGCGCCAGGCCGGGTATCTGATCGCCTACGAGAACGTCCTTGACGGTAGGCCTGTCATGTATGTGGGCGGGATCGGGGTTCTGTCGCGCTATCGGCAGTGCGGCATCGGCACATTGCTGATGCGCGCCGTGTTCGAGGCCTATGGCTCGGTGTGGTTGCACGTGCGCGCGGGCAACGCCCCGGCCATTGCCCTGTACCGCAGTCTGGGTATGCAACAGGTGCGCCGGCTCGACGGCTTCTATGCCAACGGCGACGATGCATTGGTCATGGCGACGCCCGACCTGATAAGCCGGGGCGCGTGACGCTACATGCGCCAGTTTTGAGCGAACGATGCGCGCCATTTGCGGCGGCAGACACATACAACATGAACACAATGACGAAGCCGATGTCACACCGCAAGCGCCTGGTTGTGGCCGTCAGTCTGGCGGCCATGGTGTCACTCGCCATCTTCGGCGCCCCTGCGCTTTCTCAAGGCGAGGGCGCCGTTCACGCAGAGTCCACGCGAGCGCCCGGTGTTCAACCCACTCAGCCGCCGGCAGCCAGCCCAACGCCGGTCGCGGCAAAGCCGGCCGCCGCTATGGTGACAGTGCGTGGAATTGCCTGCGTCGATCTGGACCAGGATGGCTGGTGCGCAGAGGATGAAGCGCGTGTGCCGAACGTTATCTTGCGCAGCGCGAGCGGCGCAGTGGCCGTCACCGATTACGCCGGCCAGTATGCGATCGAAGCGTTGGCGCACACCGCTCTGGAAATTACGGTTCCAGAGGGGTTCAGGAGCGCAGCCGGCAATCTGCGGCGTCTGAACCAGTTGCTCTCGTCCGATCGCATGGATGTCGCGCTGTCTCTCGATAAGCGAGTGGCAGCGGCAACCACCCGCGACGCGGCGACGCCGGCGGGTGTCGAGCCAATGGTGCTCTATCTGGCGCTGGCCGGTATCGGCGGGATCGCGCTGCTGTCGCTCGGCCTTCTGGCTTTCACGGCGCTCAGCCTGCGGCGTGCCTATCGCAAACTCGTGGCGCAGCAGGACGCCATGTTCCGCGACCAGCGCATCAAGGATGTGCTGGCTGAGCTGGCGACGGCGCGCGGCTGGCAGACAGTGGCCGGCCGCATCGTGGCCGATGCCCTGCGGCAGAGCGTTGTGATTGATGCCGAAGCCGGCATCATCGACGCTTCGGCCGAGCCGGTGATGAAGTTCACCCTGGTCACAGACGAGGGCAATGAGATCGTGTTCACCACTGATCCCAACATGCTGCGGAAGACCCGGCTGATTCGCCCCGGCGACCGTGTGGTCGATGTGACGGCGCTCTCGGCGGCCAACGGCATTGCCGCAGATGTGCTATGGACACACGTGCTCGATTTGCGCAACATGCGCCGCGTCGCCCCGCCTGCGTCGGCCCACTGGCACGTGGTGGTGCGGCGTTCTTCGGCGGCCGCGGCCGGCGAGGGTGCGGCGAGCGCCGCGCCGTTTGGGCGCTCGCTGCGCGCGGCGCGAGGAGGACGCTGATGAACGCGATCGTGCTGGATGTGGCGTTGCTGGCGGGGATTGGGTTGGCAGTGTATGCCGGCCTGGTGTGGCTGGCCAACCTGTACAGCCAGCGCACGGGCTGGCAGCCGCCGGAAGGCACTGCCGAAAACGATTGGCGCCTGCGGCGCAATCTGGGCATCGCCCTGGGCAGTGTGTCGATGGTGGCCTGCGCGTTGTTCAGCGCGCTCTCGTTCGATGAAGGGGCTGCGCGCCTGATCGCTGTGGGGCAAGCTGCGCTGTTGGCGGCAGCCGGCACAAGCGATCTGCGGCGATTCCATTTGCCGTTGCCGCTGACGCTGACCGGCCTTGTGTTTGCCGTTGCGGTCGCAACCCGTGCGCCTCTGCTTGTGACGTTGTTCTCGCTGGCGTGGGCGCTTGTTGTCATCCTGCTGCACGTGCTGGCTTCGAAAGGCTCGATGCAGTTGGGCGATCACCTGGCAACGATCTGGATTGCCCTGGCCGCGCCGTTCAATGGGCTGGTGGCAGTGGCACTGGGCGATCTGGCGAACATCGCCCTCGCGCAGATGCGGGGGCTGCGCGGCAAGCGGGTGGCTGTGGCGGGGGCGTGGCTGATTCTGGCTGCCGGCCTGATCGGGCTGCCGCCCTATTTCGTCTGGTTTGCGGGTCATGCGCCTGCTGCGGCGGAAGCGCCGGCGCAGGAGACGCAGGCCACGGAGGAGGCGTGGGTTCCTGCGCTGGGAGCGCGGAGGCATCTGCCGCCGGAACGGGCGGTGGCAGCGCGGGCGCTTGCCCAACTGGCAGACTGGGCAAGTGACTATACCGCCAGCGTGGCGTTGGCCGAGAACCGCGCCGAGCGGATCGCGCGCGCCGATCTGGCCGGGCGGCAGGTGGCCGGCCTGGCTGTAGTTGCGCAGAGAATCGCGCCGGGGTCCGATGTGGCGGATTGCCTATCTGACCTGGCCGAGGCGCTGCGCGCCTATGACGTGGAGGAGGTTCGCGCCGCCAGTTGGCGATTGGCTGGACAGCGCGAGTGGCTCGCCGCAATGCTGGCGCCGGCGGGCAATGATGAGTGGCAGTCGTCGATGACACAACAAAGCACAACGGAGTAACCACAATGCGAAAAGCGTTCCTCGTTCTGGGCGCCGTCCTTGGCGTCATCGTTGCCGCAGGCGTCTTCTTTTTCCTGCAGAGTTCGAAACCGGCGACAGTCGAAGTCCCGGTTGCGATTGTTGACATTCACGCCGGCACCGTGCTCAGGCCGGACCTTTTTCGCGTGACGCGCATGTCGAACGTGGACCCGCAGACGCTGGCGAAATGGGTGACGTTGTCCACCTGGAGCCAGGCCAATGGCAAAGTGACGACCAGCGAAATTCGGGCCGGCTTCCCGATCGCCATGGCTCAGATCGACCCCAACTCCTCGCGCGCCTTTGAGACGCGGCTGTCTCTGGCGTTGTCGGGGACGAACGACTACTACGTGGTGGTGCCGGTCAAACCCGACACGGTGGGGAACTACGTGCAGCCGGGCGACCGGGTGGACATCATTTTGAACCTCGGCAGCGCCGATCGCAAGGAGGCGCTGGTGCTGGGCGTCACGCAAACGCTGGAGTTCATGGACCTGGCGGCTGGGCAGTCGGCGGTGATGACACAGACGCTGCCGATGCCGGCGTCGAAACTGGTGATGCAGAACCTGTCGGTGTTGCGCGTCGACCGGGATCGCCCACGCACGACGACCACCGCGAACAGCGCCACGGATCAAACTCAGAATCAGCAACCTCAGGACACTTCCTCGACGCTGGGTGACATTCGCCGTCTATATGTCAAGGTCGATCGCGATCAGCTCGAGATCATGAGCTTCGTCATGAACAACTCAAGCACAAGCATCGCGGTGCGCGCCGCGAGTGGGAGCCAGCTCGTGCTGCCCACCGGCGGCGTGACCTGGAACGACTTCGTGCGCTGGTTCTACTCGCAGCGCGGCAACCAGGCCGACGGTGTTCAGCCCTTCGACGCGATTGGCTCTCAGCCGGTCGAGCAGCCGGCCCCCGGCCAGTAACGGACTGTCTGCCCGATCTCCGCGATTTGACTTAGGGAGGCGCTTCCAATGTCTGAAGAGAAAAAATACCGCCTGTCTGTCGGATACCGCAGTTCGGCCGATGTGGAAGAGCTGCGCGAGGCGCTGCGCGAGACGGATATCAAAATCATCAGCTACGATCAGGACGCGCAGCGCGTCTTTGACAATGCCATCCGGCTGGACGCCGACGCCGTGCTGATGTCGCCGGATTGCATGGGCTACCGAACGGCGATTCTGCAAGACTTGCTGTTCCATCGCGCCAAGCCCATCCCGGTGATTGGATGGGTGGAAGCGCGTAGCGACGACGGCCGGCAGATGATGGCCAACAGCGCCGCCGGCTATATCACCTTGCCACTCGACGCCGTTCAGATCACGAAATTCGTGAACATGGTTCACGAAGTTGTGGAGCGTGAGCGCGCGCGGCGGGCCGAGGGTGAAGCGCCGCCGGCGCCGTTTGATGTCATCCCCGACACACGCGCGCAGGCATGGCAGAGCCGGGTGATCGCCGTGTATGTGCCGAAGGGCGGCGGATCGCACCGCACGACGACGGCTGTCAATCTGTCGGTTGTGCTCTCGCACCTGACAATGGGCAACCAGTCCACCATGCTGCTGGACTTCGACCAGACCAAGGGCGACTGCCACACCATGCTCGGCTACATCATGGCCAGCGAGCTGAAGATCGCCCTGGCGCGCAACCTGCGCATCATCGAGCGCGGGTTGTATGACCTGATCGTGAATGTAGGCGTGCGGTACGCGGTGCAGGGCGCCTCCATGGTCACGTTGCCCTTCATCCGCAACTACCTGGTGGATTCGCCGGCCGTGCCTGAGTCCAAGCTCGATCTGCTGCCGGGCCTGATGCGCCCGACCGACACCGGCTCGGAAGAGTTCACCAACCGGCAAATGATCGTGGATATCGCCCGCGCCATCATTCAACAAGTGCGGCGCTCCTATTCGTTCACGGTGATCGATCTGGGCCAGGATTTCACGGCGCCGCTGCACGAGGCGGCCATCCGCGAGGCCGACGACGTGCTGATGATCGTGCCGCCGCTGATGACGGCCGTGTTGGACACGCGCTACGTGCTGCACAGCCTGGAGCGCTACTTCGGCGATCTGAACAAGTTCCGGCTGTTGACCACGGGCTACGACCCGAACTTCGGGTTGACCGAGAAAGAGATGGTGGACATGCTGGGCCTGCCGCTGGCGGCGACCATTCCGTTTGACCCGGTGGTGGCGACGCAGGCGGTGAACACGCACACGCCATATGTGTTGACCGATTCCGGCCCCCTGGGCATGACCATGCGCGCGCTGGGCGGCATGTATCTGCCGCAATTGCAGACGAACTTTGGCCCCAACAAGAACGGCAAGTTGATGGGCTTCTCCCTGAAGCGCCTGTTCGTGAAGCAGGCGTGACCCGTTGGAGGTGATCCCCCATGTTGTTTCGCAGATCAGATAAGATGCCCCCACCGCAGCAGCCGGCACAGCCGCAACAGGCCGAGCCTGCGATCCCTCCGCCTGCGTGGGGCGGAAATGGAAATGGCAATGGGCACGGCTCGAACGGCGGGGCTGCCGGCCCGGTCAGCCTGCCCGTGTTTGCGGCAGCGTCCAAGTCGAAGGACAACAAAGAAACGAACCCGTACGATGTTGTGCTGGAGGCGGTGAAGGACGAACTCAAGACGAGCCGCCGGTTGGCGCCTGCCGCCTATGACAATCCCACCGATGATGACTACGCCATCGTCACAGAGGTTGCCCGGCGACAGGTGCAGGCTTACAACGTGTCTGCGCCGACGCGCGGCCTGCCGCTTCTGATCGACGGCGCCGAGTCTGAACTGGCTGCCGAATGCGAGCGGATCGCCAAGCGCATCACCGAAGATGTGCTGGGGTGGGGGCCGATTGCGCCGTACATGGAAGATCCGCAGGTCGAGGAAATCTTCATCAACGGCCACGATCACATCTACGTGCAGAAGGCCGGCCACGCGGCCGAGAAAGTTGCCAGCGCCTTTCGCAGTGAATATGCCCTGCGCATGTTCATCAACAACAAGCTCGACTATGGATCGGGCGGGCGCGGCGTCACCGTCAAGACGCCGTGGCGCGACCATCGTCTGCGCGACGGCTCGCGCGTCCACGTCATCATGGACCCGCTGGTGAGCAACCTGGGCTTCGGCGGCATCGCCATCACCATCCGCCGGTTTCGCTCTGTGGCGCGCAAGCTGGAAGACCTGGTTAAGCTGGGCAGCATCACGCCACAGGCAGCGCATTTCCTTCGGGCGGCGGTGAGGGCGCAGCTCAACATCGCCGTCTCGGGCGGGACGGGCACCGGCAAAACGACGTTCCTGCAGGTGCTTACGAGCGAGATTGACCCGAAGGAGCGCGTCGTGACGGTGGAGGACACGCCGGAGTTGCAGTTGCACCATCTACCGAACTGGGTGGCATTGGTCACGCGGGAAAAGGCGGAGGGCGTGGAGGCGGTCACGATGGCGGACAACGTGCGGCACTGCCTGCGGATGAGGCCAAAGCGCATTCTGCTCGGCGAGGCGCGCGGGCCGGAGATGATCGCCATTCTGGAAGCGATGAACACCGGCCACGATGGATGCATGTTCACGGTGCACGCCGACGACGCCTATCGCACTTTGCAGCGCGTGGAGACGTTGTACCTAAAGGGCGGTATGGGCAACGTGCCCCTCTTGGCGATCCGGCGCGAGATTGCGCAAGCCCTGCAACTGATCGTCAACATCGGCGTGTTTCGGATGCCCGATGGCCGCGACATCCGGCGGGTGAAGGAGATCAACTTTGTGACCGGCGGCGTGGAAGGCGAGATGATCACGCACGAGCCGATCTTCCAGTGGACGATCGATCGCGGCAAGGAAGAATGGAATGGCCGGTTGGAATATACCCAGGCTTGCCCGATGAAACTGGTCAAGCGGCTGGAAGAACGGGTGCATGGGTTCAACTGGCAACGCGACATCGAACATGGGTGAAGTGGGGGTGTCGGGTGTCGGGTTGAGGGTTGAGGGTTGAGGGCAGCCGGCCTACTATAATGATTGCATGACTGATTCAATCTCGACCAGTAAATCATCGTGGCTGATTTTGGTTATCGGCACGCTGTTTGGTGTCTGGATCGTTTTTCTATCTCAACCTCAACCCGGCAGTGCGATGATGGCGCATGCCGGGGAAGACGAAGCCGGCCCGCGCCAGGTGCACAATGTAGACTTGGGGCGGTGGTATGACAGTATCCAGGAAGCGGTGTCTGATCCACTGGCGTTACCGGGCCAGGTGATGCTCATGGCAGAGGGTGTTTACAGCGGGCCAATCATCATCTCGAAGCCGTTGACGCTTGTGGGAGCGGGCGCCGGCCGGACGGTGTTGCTGGCGCCGGCAGATGGTCTGGTGATCGCTGCCAGTGGCACAGTCATCTCCGGCACGACGATTGTGGGCGCCGGCGCCGGCTATGGCATCACAACTGCGCACGGCATCACGAATGTTTCCATCATCGGGAATGAGATACGCAACTTTGACATTGGCGTGCAGCTGAACGGGGGCGCGGGCCATGTTGTGCAGGGCAACCAAATCCTGACACATACGACAGCCGGCGTTGGGCTGTTTGGCGATGCACCCGATGCGCCCATTACTGGCACGCGAATCGAGTCGAACCAGTTTGCCGCCAGTGGCATCGCTGTGTGGGGCGCTTTCGCCGATGACAATACCATCTCTGACAACACGATGCGCGCCGGCGTCGGCGGCGTGCGCCTGGCTTCGGCTAACAACAACATCCTTGACCGCAACACGATCATCGACAACGAGTCGAACGGCATCTATTTGTCGCAGGGCTTGCCGCCGCTCATTCCAAACAGCTTCAGTAACGGCGGCAATCTGATCACAGGCAATGTGATCCTGCGCAATCAAGAACGGGGCATTCAGCTCCTGCATGCGGATTCAGTATCGGGCAATCGTATCATCAACAACGAGGTGCAGGTGACGGACGAAGGCATCTTCCTCACCACGGAAGAAACCCAACTGACCGTGCAGGGTAATCGCGTGTCGGGATATGAGGCCTCTGGCGTCATCACCATTTTCAATGACGGTATCTACATTGCGCGGAAGAGCGATATCACGGTGAGCAACAACGTCGTCTCCGGCGCACTGGGACTGGTGGGCGGCATCGTCATTCTCGACAGCCATCAGGTGCGGCTGACCGGCAACACGCTGGATGGCAACCAGACGACCGGCTTGTATATGGCCGGCGTGACCGACCTGGCGGCCAGTGACAACATCTTTCGCAACCATGCCTGGGCAGCGGTGTTCCTCGACGGACCCGGTGTGCTCGGCGGGCAGATAGGAGGCGTGCCGGCGCAGCCCAATGTGTTTCGCAACAACGGCATTCACATCACAACGACGTTGCCGGCCGACAATCCTGTCATCGACGCGACTTTCAACGACTGGGGCGTCACCGAGCTTGCCGACATCGAAGCCACAATCCACCACGCGGTCGATGATCCGCAGTTAGGCGAGATCCGTTATTTCGAGCTTCGCCAGACTGCGAATCCTGGCACGATCCGGGCGAATGGCGTTAGCCGGGCGATCATCACCGGCACTCTCGTTGGGTTGTTGTCGCCTGCCGGCCACGCGGTTGCTTTCTCGACGACACTGGGCGTATTGGGCGCGCCCGGCGGAACCACACAGCCTGACTTTGTGACGACGACGTTGACATCGACGCTGGGCGGCCTTGCTGATGTGTCGGCGCGGGCCGGTTACCAGGCGGTGACAACCACAATCGTGGTGCTCCCCAGTGTGCCAACGACGGTTGCCCTGCAGGTGGATCCGGTCGTTGTGACCCCCGGCGCCAGCAGTCGTATCACGGTCACAGTGCTCGATCAGGATGGCGACCGCGTACTGGATGACACGCCTGTCACACTGGCGACTGACTTTGGCGGCGTGTCGCCGGCGGTGGCAGGCACACGAGGAGGCGTCGTCACGGCGTCGGTCGGCGCTACGTCGATGGGAGTGGCGCAGATAACGGCCACCGCCGGCCCTGTGAGCGGGAATGCGTTTGTCTTCTTCCTGGTGGACACGCCAATGACGGTGACGCTGGAGGTCAGCCCGACCACCATCGTTGCCGGCGAAACGAGCGCGCTGACCGCAACCGTGAAGAACGACGCCGGCGACGATGTGGCAGATGGCACGCCGGTTCTGTTTGTCACTGAAAACGGAAGCGGGCCTGTCTATCAGGTGGGCATCGTGTCGGGCGGCGCGGCCTCGGTTGCCGTGCAGCCGACGCGTGCCGGCGTTGCAACGGTCACGGCGATATGTGGCGCGGCGCAGGATGCCGGGGGGATTGATGTCAGCCCCGGGCCGGTGGCGCATGTGTGGGTGACTGCCACACCCGATGTCATTGCCGCGAACGGGATCAGTGTCAGCCATATCCTGGTTGATTTGCGCGACGTGTATGCGAATGCGGTCCCCGGAGCGCTGGTCGATCTGCTGGCCAGCCCTGGGAGCGTTGCGCCGGCCCAGGCGACTTCGAATGCGTCTGGACAGGTGACAGCGTCGCTCACCTCGACAACGCCGGGGATGGGCATGGTGTGGGCGGTGGCCGGCGCGCTGGCCGGCGGCGCATCAGTCGTGTTCGAGCAGAGCCTGCCCGATGTGGCTAACTCTTTGGCCGGGTCGCTGAGTGTGTTCACACGCACGATAGGTGTCGACGGCGTGTTGCGCAAGGGCGACACGATCACATACACCTTGAGAGTGACAAACACTGGCGTCGCACTGGTGAAGGACCTGCTCGTGGTGGCGCCGATACCTACCGGAACGGAGTACATCGATCAGTCTGCCAGTGGCGGCGTGCCGGTGGGCGATGTCACGGCGGCGCTGACTGCCGGCGCGTTGCTCAGGCCGGCGGCTGTGGAAGCAACAGCCGCCATTGTTTGGAGTGGCGAGTTGGCGCCGGGCGCGGCGCACACACTGACGTATGCAGTGCGGACGGTTGCTGTGGCGGGCGCGATCGTCAACACGCCAGAGGTGTTTGCGCGCAACACGCGCCTGGATGTGGCCGGGCTTGAGACAGCGCGCCTGCACGTGGAGCCAATCGGGCGTGTCTATCTGCCGGTTGCGCTGCGCTGATGCGCCGGCAGATGGGGCTGCGAGGCAACTGCCTCGGTAGGCGCTCAGATGCCGGACTGCTCTGAGCAGTCCGGCATCTT
>DAOUDB010000264.1:0-7633 GCA_034431495.1 Thermoflexales bacterium | reverse complement strand
TGCGCTTGTGTTAACAGACCAGCGCGGCATCCTGGTGCCGCCGACCATGGCGCCGGGTCGCTATCGGGTTCGGATCGGCGTGTACGGGCCGGATGGCGCGCGCTATCCGGCGACGGTCGACGGTGTGGCGCTGCCCGAAGACATCATCGATTTTGAGATAGACATCGACCGGTAGCTATTCGGCACGTGTGTGGTCGAGCAGAATGCGTATCTCGAGCATTTGGAATGCCTGTAGCCGGGCGAGGTCAGCGGCGCGTATGTCAGCGCGGGCGGCCTTTTCGCAGGCGTCCACGAAAGCGAATGGGTCGTAGCATCCATGTGCCAGCCACGGGACTGCGTTCAGCATGTCCCTGGCTTCCTGCGCGATCCTGACCATCGCCGGATGCGCGCCAACCCGGCGAAACCAGTATTTGCTGTTCCAGTAGTCCGGCTCGCGGCGGTGCATGATGGCGTGCCAGTAACTGCCGGTCGGCGAGTCGATCTCTTGCGACAGGCGGTGCGAAGCGTCGAGATCGTCATTCCACAACAACAGGCCGGCTTTGACAGCCGGGGCGCAATCGCAGGCGTGGATGCGCGCAGAAAGCACTGGGTCGCAGGGGCCGGCCGGTGTGAGCGGGGCCGGCGGCCGCGCTGCCAACGTCCGAACAATCTCATCCAGGGTCATGCGTCACCTTCCGAAGTCCCAAATCCCAAGTCCAAAATCGAAAGTCCGTTTGCGCGATAATACCCTTTTGCCCGGTATGCACCCATGATGATCGAGAAACTTCCACCGAGGATACACCACGCGTATTGGTTTCAGGCGTTCAATGCGGTTTCCTGGCAGATTTGTCTGGGCACTCCTCTGATTCTGTTTGCGCGCGAGCTTGGCGCGCCGGCGGTTGTGCTGGGGTTGCTGGCCGGCCTGGCGCCGCTCACCTCGGTGCTGCAACTGCTGGTGGCGCCCTATGCCGATCGCATCGGCTATCGCAAGCTGATGCTGCGCGGATGGACAGCGCGAGTGGTGACGCTGGTGTTGCTGGCTGCGTTGCCATTGGCCAGTGGGATAGCGCCGCCGGCTGTATTGATTGCTGCAACGGTGGGGATCATGCTGGCGTTCACCGCGCTGCGCGGCATTGCCATGTGCGCCTGGCTGCCGTGGGTCACCTCGATCGTGCCGCGTTCGCTGCGCGGCTTCTATCTCAGCCGCGACCGCATCTTCATCAGCCTGGCCAGCGTGGCGTCGCTGGCCGTGTCGGGCGTGTTTCTGATGGGGCATCGAGAGATGTCGGCCTATGCGATCGTGTTTGGCCTGGGCTTTGCGGGGGGCGCGGTCAGTCTGTATTTTCTGAATCGTATTCCAGAGCCGGCGGACAACGCCGGGGTGGTTGCGCCTGCGGCGACGCCCCAAACTCAGTGGTTGCCGTTGTTGCGAAACGAGGGCTTCAGGAAGCTGGTCATTTTCAGCGCCACGGTGCAGGTCGTCGTGCTGTCCACCGGCGCGTTTGTGACCGTCTTCGCGCGCGAGGAGGCGCATTTGAGCGACGGGGTGATTCTGTGGGCGGCGGCTGCGGCGTCGCTGGCCGGCACTGCGGCGCTTGCCCTGTTGCGCAACCGGATCGATGCGCTGGGGAGCCGGCCATTTCTCGGCGTTGTCTTTCTATGGTGGGCTGTCTACTACGCCCTGTGGTTTGTTCTGGCGATCAGCCCGGCGCGCTCGCCGGCAGTGGCTGTTGGGATGATGCTCCTGGCCGGCTTCTTCGGATCCATCTACGATCTTGCGTTGACGCGCTTGCTCATGAACACCGTCGGCGACCAGCCGGAGGCGACGCGCTACTTCGCGTTGCATTCGGTGATCGTCAGTGTGCTGAACGGTTTCGCGCCGATGGTGTGGGGACTGGCGCTGGACACGGCGCGCGCCTTGCAGGTGTCGGTGGCCGGCGTGGGACTGAGCGGCTATGCGCTCTTGTTCGCCGCGCAATGGCTGTTGCTGGGCCTGGTTCTGCTGATGCTCTTGCAGGTGCGCGAGGCCAGTTCGACTACGACACGACGGCTGCTGCGCGACGCGCTGATAGGCGCGCCGCGAGCGGCAGCTCGGCGTCTTGCTGAACGGCGCCCCCCTTCATCCGCATCGAAGAGGCGCAGCCGATGACACCCGGCTCTGAGACACGCGCCGAAGCGCGCTCTGCCACCCAGGTCACCTATCGCATCGAGAAGTATCGCGCTGCGGCGGTCGGCATTCTGGAGACCGCCGGCAGCACTTTTCTGCTGCTGATTGCCGTGCGGGCGTTCGAGGCCGGCGCCACTGAAAAGGCGTTGATTGCCGCCGGCGGCAACATCGGCATGTTGTCCGCGCCGCTGATGGTCGTGTTGGTGGAGCGGCTGCGCTGGCCGGCGTCAAAGGGCGCTGCGCTGCTGGCGCTGATCGGGGCGATCGCCTTTGCGGCGCCGGCGTTGCTGCCGGCTCTCCCGCTTTACGTGCTGGGCAGCGTGATCGCCATGGCCTGCGCCAACGGCATGGTGCCGCTCATGACCCAGATCTACCAGGACAACTATGCCCCGCGTGAGCGGGGGCGCTTCTATTCGCGCGCCATGATCATCCGGGTGGGGGCGGCGGCTGTTTTTGCTGAGGGGGCCGGCCGGCTGCTGACAGACAACATCGACCTGTTTCGCTGGCTGCTGGTCGTGTTTGCGTTGTGCTTCCTGTTTTCGGCATTCTGGCTGGTGCGTATTCCGTCGCGCCCATTGACCGATCTGGGCAGCCGCAATCCCTTGAGAGGGTTGAAGTATGTGCGCGACGACCGGCTCTTTCGCAACACGCTCATCATGTGGATGTTGATGGGCTTTGCCAACCTGATGATGATGCCATTGCGGGTGGAATATCTGGCCAACCCGCGCTATGGCCTTGTGCTCAGCGCGCAGGAGATTGCGCTGATGACATCGATCATTCCCAGCCTCACGCGCCTGGTGCTCAGCCCGGTGTGGGGATGGCTGTTCGACCGGATGAACTTCTTTGTGTTGCGGATCACGGTCAACATGGCGTTTGCCGTCGGCATCGTCGCCTTCTTCACTGGCGCGAGTCTGCCGGGCCTGATCATCGGGTCGGTGGTGTTTGGGGTGGCGTTTTCGGGTGGCGATCTGGCATGGAGTCTGTGGGTGACGAAATTCGCGCCGGCGTCGCGCGTGGCAGATTACATGTCGGTGCACACGTTTTTCACCGGGCTGCGCGGCGTGGTTGCGCCGCTGCTGGCGTTTCAACTGGTCAGCCAGTTGCCTATCGAGACGTTAGGTGTCATCTGTTTTGCCATCATTGCTGGAGCGACAGCGCTGCTTGTGCCAGAGATACGGTATGGCAAGCCGGTGCCGGGTGATGCGGGCAACGCTTCCGGGTCGTAATGGCCTCCAAGTTGTTTGATCTGTGTTTGTTTCACACGTGATTTCGCATAGGCATTTATTTGGAAAAAGCGCGTACAAAGTAAGTTGAACAAGAACGCAAACCAACACCTGCGCACACACCAACAGATCAACTTCTGTCGTACACTCTGGCACCAATCAAGACAGACACACTTACCAGATCAACTATGAGCAAGGACAAAATCCGATGGGGTATCCTGAGCACAGGACGAATCGCGCGGCGATTCGCAGAGGCTATCAAAGCCACGCAGGATGCCGAACTGGTCGCAGTCGGCTCGCGGACAATGGAGAAGGCTCAAGCGTTCGCAGCGGAATACAACATTCCCCACGCCCACGGCGCCTATGAGTCACTGGTTGCTGACCCGGATGTGGACGCAATCTATGTCTCGACACCACACCCAATGCACAAGGCGAACAGCATCCTGTGCCTGAACGCCGGCAAAGCGGTGCTGTGCGAAAAGCCATTCACCATCAACGCGGCGGAAGCCGGCACAGTGATCGACGCCGCGCGCGCGAAGGGCGTCTTTCTGATGGAGGCCATGTGGACACGCTTCCTGCCCGGCCTGGCCAAAGTGCGCGAACTGATTGCCGCCGGCACAATCGGCGAACCGCGCATGGTGTCGGCCGACTTTGGGTTCCGTGCGACATTCGACCCGGCCAGCCGACTGTTCGACCCCTGGCTTGGTGGCGGAGGGTTGCTCGATGTCGGCGTGTACTGCGTGTCGCTGGCGTCGATGATCTTCGGCAAGCCGGCGCGTGTGGCCGGCCTGGCAACTCTCGGCGCAACCGGCGTGGACGAACAGGCAGCGTGGGTGCTTGGATACGAGAAGGGCCAACTGGCATTGCTCAGCAGCGCCGTGCGCACGAACACCCCACACGAAGCATGGATCAACGGCACAGATGGCGCCATCAAACTGCACGCGCCCTGGTATGCCCCAACGCGCCTGACACTGGTGACACGCGGGAAGGGCAGACAGGCCGGCGAGCAAACTATCGAGACACCCATCGCAGGCAACGGATTTGGTTATCAGGCGGCAGAAGTCGCATCATGTCTGCGGGCCGGCAAACTGGAGAGCGCCATTCTCCCGCTGGACGAAACGCTGTCCATCATGCAAACACTCGACCAGATTCGAGCGGAGTGGGGCATGACATACCCCTTTGAACCCTGACCCTGACACCCGACACTTGACACCTCCCATGAACACTCCAATGCCTTATGGCCGGATTCCCGGCATCGACAAGCCTGTCTCCAGACTCGTGCAGGGCACGATCATGGTTAGCTCGAAAGACGAGGAAAACAGCTTCCGCCTGCTCGACGAAGTGTTCGAGCTTGGATGCAACACGTTCGATACGGCGCACGTCTACGGGGGCGGCGACAATGAGCGGGAGGTTGGCAAATGGATTCGCTCCCGTGGAATTCGAGAGCAGGTGGTCATTCTCGGAAAAGGCGCCCACCACAACCAGGACCGCCGGCGTGTCACGCCGTTCGATATCGCCGCAGACATCCATGACTCGCTGGCACGCTTCAAAACCGATTACATCGATCTCTACCTGCTGCACCGCGACGACCCCTCTGTGCAAGTGGGCCCGATTGTCGAAGCACTGAACGAGCATCTGCGCGCCGGCCGCATCCGCGCATTCGGCGGCTCCAACTGGACTCACGAGCGCATCCAGGCCGCCAACGACTATGCGCGCAAACACAGACTGACTCCCTTTGTCGCCAGCAGCCCTAACTTTAGCCTGGCCGAGCAGGTTAAAGAGCCGTGGGCCGAGTGCATCAGCATCAGCGGCCCGCAGGGCGCTGCCGCGCGAGATTGGTATGCCCAAAACCAGATTCCAGTGTTTGCGTGGTCGAGCATGGCCGCTGGCTTCTTCTCTGGCCGGTTCACCCGCAACAATCTGGACTCGTTCACGGACTGGCAGGACAAACTGTGTGTGAACTGCTATTGCTACGAGGACAACTTCAAACGGCTTGACCGCGTGCGCGCGCTGGCGGCGGAGAAGAGCGTAAGCGTGCCGCAGATTGCCATGGCGTACGTGTTGAATCAACCGATGACGGTATTTGCGCTGGTGGGATGTCGTAACCGCGCGGAATTCCAGTCCAACGTGGAAGCCACCGGCATCAAGCTGACAGCGCAGGAAATTGCCTGGCTGGAACTTCGCACAGACACACGCTGATCTATTCCTGATTCCTAATTTGTAATTCCTGATTCGCCATGGTATCTGACCGCGCAGACGCTATCCGTATCAAGATCATCTTCAACCCGGCTGCGGCGCGGGGAAAGGCAGGGGAGGTCGCCAACCGGCTGCGCAGCGCGCTTGCCGCAATCAGCAAACCCATCGAAGTCGACTGGGTGGGCACAACACACAGAGGGCACGCCGTAACTTTAGCGCGTGAAGCCGCGCAGGCCGGCTTCCGCACAGTCGTGGCCATGGGCGGGGATGGCACTGCGCACGAAGTGGTAAACGGGTTGATGCAGGTGGATGCCGGCATACGACCTGCGCTGGCCATCGTGCCGGTCGGCTCCGGTAACGATTTTGTGATCGGCGCAGGACTGGAGCGCGATCCGTTTAGCGCGCTCCAGGTTGCCATCGCGCGCGGCGATGCTGGCGGACGCCGGCTTGATCTGGGCCTTGTGCGCGACAATCTGGGGCGCGCCGAGCACTTCATCAACGTGATCGGCATCGGTCTCGACGCATCCGTCACACATCACTCTCAGAACATCAGGATGTTGCGCGGATTTGCCATGTACTTCGCGGCCCTGATGCGCACACTGACAAACAACTACGGCGCGCTGCCCATGCAGTTGCAGATCGACGGCGGTGCGCCTGTGTCTCGGCAAGTGCTGATGCTGGCCGTAGCAAACGGCACACGCGAGGGTGGGGGATTCAACATCACACCGAAGGCAGATCCCGGCGACGGCCAACTTGACCTGGCCATGATTGGCCCCGTGTCGCGTCTACGCTTGCTCCAGATCATCCCCGATGTCATGGCCGGCACGCACACGCGCCACCCGGAGATCGCCATCCACAGCATCCGACATCTGCGCGTCCGCTCCAGCCGGCCATTGCTATCGCACTTTGACGGAGAGATGTATGCCTGGCAGGGGGACGGTGTGCATGAAATGGAGATCAGCGTCGTCCCACAAGCGATCCGCTTGATCCAGTAACATCTTGCCATGGCAAGAGCTGGGCACACGCCGGCGCGCCATGCCTTCCTGCGCGACAGCGCACTATGCTTCCTTCTGCCGCGCCTTGCGCAGATCTTCCGGCGACAGTCCATACTCATCGAGTTGGCCTTTCACCACATCGGACTTCAATTTGGCGTAATAGGTCTGCGTGGTGGCGATGCTCTCATGCCCAAGCACAAGTTGCACGCTTTCCATCGGCATACCCTCATTGACAAGTTGGGTGGCCCTGGCGTGTCGGATCATGTGCGGCGAGACCATGCCGGTCAGCCCGCTGCCGCGCGCGGCGCGTTTGACGATGTTCCACGCCGAGACGCGGCTGAGCCTGGCCCCCTTATCGCGGCGGTGGCTGATAAACAGGCCGGGGTAGGGATCGTCGCGCAGCCGGCAGTATGCGCGAATGGCCGCTTGCGATTCTTGGGTGAAGAAGATGTAGCGCTCCTTCTGGCCCTTGCCGGCCACAATGACACGATCGGCCTGCCCATCGGCCACGTGCGCGCGCGTGAGCGACAACAATTCGCTGACGCGGGCGGCGCTGTCCCACATGCAGTGGAGCAGGGCGCGGTTGCGATACAGCTCGAGCCGCAGCCGATCTGCGTCGCGGCTGGCCGGCTCGGGCAGATTGTCGTAGAACGTGATCATCTCGTGCAGCCGATCGTCGGGGATGCGGTGGCGCGCGCCGATGCGTGGTTGCCGGCTGCGCGACGCCTTCAGGCGCGCTTCGGCCTTGGCCCGCGTCCAGGGCGGCAGGCGATCCTGCGCATCCAGCCACTCCAGAAACCTGCGCAGCGCGGCAATGTACAGGCCGCGCGTCGCCTTAGAATAGGGGTGTCTGGCGCCGCCTTTGTGGTACTTGTGTTTGGCCAGATACTCATCAAAAGCGCGCAGGGTATTTTCATCCATGGGGATTTTGCTGTTCAGGAACGCGCCGAGCGCATGGCGGTACGTGTCCAGCGTGCGCGGACTGAACCCGCTTAGTTCGGCAAAGAAGCGGGGGACTTCCTGGCTCAAATCATCCATACCCGGATTGTACCACGATATTAACATTAGAAACC
>DAOUDB010000263.1:0-3018 GCA_034431495.1 Thermoflexales bacterium | reverse complement strand
GGCGTCGTCTGAGCAGCGTGAGCGCGGGGACGGACGAGACGGGGGCGGTGGTGGGCCGGCAGTTGTTCGCGCCGTACGGCGAGGCGCGGGGTGAGGGTGAAATGGCCGGCGTGCCGTGGGGCTGGGCGACGCACCGGCAAGGGGAGGGGCATGGGCTGGTGTTCATGCGGGCGCGCTGGTATGCGCCGGCGGCGGGGAGGTTTGTGTCGGCAGACCCGATCCCGGATGGGGCCGGCACGGGGATCGGCCACGCGCGCTATGACTATGGCCGGGGCAATCCGATTCGGTTCAATGACCCCACAGGACACTGCGTCATTCCATCAACTTGGCAAGGTTGGTTGCGGAACCTGCTCTGCCCACCGCCGAAGATCACGACCATCTTGATCGCTCTTGTCACGCAGGTACCGCAACAGACCGCTACAGCGACACCAGCTGCCGCGCCAACGGCCACACCTTCGCCGACGCCGCAACCAACCCCGTCGCCTACTCCTCAGCCGATGACGACATCCGCAGGAAACGCGGACTTTGTGTTCAGCTCAATGCCGATTGCTGATCCGAAGTGGACGCTAGGTTTTGGGGCCGTGCAGTGGTCAAAGAATAACCCCTCTGTTTATGTTGGGACTTCAGGATTGCATGGAGGCATTGACTTGGGGGCACCTGTAGGGACAAGTGTATATGCTGGCGTGTATGGAACCTTGGTGGATCCGGCCGAGGTCGGGCTCTCACGCGACGCTGGTCCGAACGTGGTAGTGAAAATCAACGGTTACTATGTGCTATACGGTCACATTGATTTAGCTTCGGGGCTACAGTTTGGTCAGGAAGTGAAGCCTGAAGACACAATAGGCACCGTGGGCCAGCATAAATACCCTCATGTGCATTTGTCAATTCTCAAAAACGAACAAAGCACTTGGCGAACTTACAATCCATTGCTTTTCTTTTCTTCTGATTCGGCAATCCACAGTTTGAACTGGAACGACTATGAACTGGCCGGGCATGACCGGTTGCGAATGAAATCCTTTCTATATACGTTGATGAGCTTTTGGGCCAACACCGATGAGCCAGATCCATCAATCAGTATTCAGTGGTAGGAGAAATCAACCATGCAGAGGTCAGGTCTGAGCCTGTGGGCGATTCTGGTTCTGCTGACGCTGGCAGGATGCTCGATCACCCCCGGGCAAATACAGCGGATTCAGTGTTCTGGCAAGCCGACGATCTATCGAACGTCGCCAGGCTATGGCCCCGGCACTCTAGGCCTGGCGCAAGGCGCCGAATCAGCCCGTTTCGCCGATGACGAGACGATCGATCTGTACGGCTGGATGGCCGCCCCCGCTCGCGCTCCGGGCGTGCTGAGACACATTCACCTGAAATGGCGTCAATCCCAGTGGCGCGACATTTCAAGCCCCATCAGTGGAGCAATGAGCAACCCATGTTCCGACACCCGATGCGAGTGGAGCGTCTTTAGCCAGTCGCCGGATGCTCGATGGCAACTGGGGAACGCTGCCGGCGAACGGTGGGGACTCTGGCTTGTGAGCCGCGAACATGCGCTGCAAATCACCGACTTCCCAACCTATGGGATCAGGTGGTGGTGGTCGGATGACAGCGCGATGTTGTGGCTGGTTTGGAACGCGATGGAGTATGGAGTGGACGCCGCTGTGGCGACGCTGGATGGCCAGCCGCAGGTGCATCCTCAGAATGCCGACTCGCCCCTGAACCCCATGACCAATCGCGTTGCGTTTGCGCCGGACGCAAAGCGGTTCGCCTCAATAGCGCAGGGCGCTCAGGCACTCCAGCACATCGTGTTTCGAGATGGAGCGCCGATCGTGGTATCCACAACGCCAGTCAGCGCCGGCCTGGTCGATCTCGGCTACGACATCGCCCATCGCAAGTTCACACTGCTGTATGTTGACCAGGGAGGGATTACCATCGCAGCGCACGACCGCTCGTTTGAGCTTCGGGCGGGGCCGGCAGCGGTCGAGGCTGTGTTTGCGAGGATGGATCTCTCGCTGCTCAGGAACTTCGCGTCACCCACGCGCAACATGGCTGCGTTGTCGCCAGGCTTAAGCGCCTTTGTGATGAACGTCGGAAGCTTGTATGTGTTCGACTGCGTTCAGAACGAGAAACGGGAGTGAAGCAGGCCCCGGGCGCCCAACAGCGCCCCTGGATTGCGCCACTCAGGATGGTCTTTCATGATTTCAGCAAGAATGCCTCTGTTCGCCGTAGCGATCTGTTGTCTGGCCGGCTGTTCCCAGATCAGCGCGCCGACGGTTCACCAGGCTGTGACGCCGGGGCTGGCGACAACTCGCACGAACTTCTCGGCGGCTCAGAATGCCTGTTGGAACCTGGGCTACAGCAAGCCCACCGTGTCACAAATCGAGGTGATGGAATGTATCGAGAAGGATTTGCAGCGACAGAGGTCGCGTCTGGATAACCTTGTGAGCGAGATTGGACAATAGCTGGCCGCAGCGCCTGCTGAGAGCGCAGATGTAAATGATGCGACCGCGAAGTTGCTGGTTGAGCTGAGGCAGGCGCAGGCCGCATGGGCGGAATGAATTGAGACAGAGTGTAGATGGGAGGCCGGACTGCAGTCAGGCAGCTCGTCGGCTCCGGCAGTCTACTCGAGCTGCATGGCCACAAAGACGAGCCAAAGAATTCAGCAGTTGAAGTACTACCTCTGTCAAGGAGAGGGGTTGTTAGGTTGTTAGGTTCATGCCCGTTCGCAGATCGATTCAACGACTGAAAGACTGAAATGGAGGCAACGATGGCGGACGACCGGGTAGCGTTGGCCGACGCAATCGCTGCGCTACACATTCGGGCCGGCCAGCGCGCAGGCCGGCGTGTTCACGGTGACGGCGCGGGATCGGGCCGGCAACGCTTCGACAGGCTCAGGGGGCGGGGGAACGCTGCGGCTGGCGCGCGACGTGACGCCGCCGGAGGTGGTGTTGAGCGCTTACAGCCGGAGCACGAATGGCGTGAGCGAGTTGCGCATCGCCGGCGTGGATGCCGGGGCCGGGGTGCGCG
>DAOUDB010000262.1:0-22174 GCA_034431495.1 Thermoflexales bacterium | reverse complement strand
GCCGGATTACGCGAGGCTGACCAAACCCCTCGTCGAAGTCTTCACCATCGACTCGGCCACCTGTGCGGCCTGCACCTACATGGTGGGCGCTGTCGCCGCCGCCAAGCAGGAGCTAGGCGACAAGATGGAGTACGTCGAGTACAAAATCCTGGAGCCAGAGAACATCGCCCGCGCGATGAAACTGGGACTGAAGAATCTGCCGGCCATCGTCATCAACGGCCAGCTCAAGTTCTCCTCGATCATCCCATCCAAGAAGGAACTCATCGCGGCGATCGAGGAAGCGGCAGGGAGTCGTCGGTAGTCAGTCGTCAGTAGCCAGTCGTCAGAAGACAGAGCACAGAACACGGAATACGAAATACGGAATACTGAGCGCAGCACTCAACTCTGAACTCTGAACTCTCAACCTTCAACCTTAAGAATCGTAAGAACCTGAACAACATTTCGCCTTGGCAATGAGATTCCATCTGATCGGCGGTTTTTTGGGCAGCGGCAAAACCACAGCCATCATCGGCGCGGCGCGACACCTGATGAGTCAGGGCCGGCGCGTCGGCGTCGTCACGAATGACCAGGGCAAATACCTGGTGGACACGGCTTTCTTTCAGGCCGCGCACCTGCCAACCGTCGAGGTGACCGGTGGTTGCTTCTGCTGCAACTACGACGATCTGGGCGCCCGGCTGAGCCAGTTGAAAGACTCGGCTCAGCCGGACGTGATCTTCGCCGAGTCGGTTGGATCGTGCGCCGATGTGGTCGCCACAGTAGTCAAGCCGTTTCTTGAGCTGGGCACGGCAACTCTGTCGCTGAACACATACACCGTCTTCACCGACATTCGGTTGTTGCGCCGCCGGCTGCTCGACCAGCCCATGCCTTTCAGCGATGACGTGGTGTACATCTTCGACAAGCAGATTGAAGAAGCCAATCTGCTTATCCTGAACAAGGCTGATTTGCTCAGCCCACAACAAGCCGAAAGCACAATCAGCCTGGCCCAGGCACGCTTCCCCGGCAAGCATGTGCGCTTGCAAGATTCACGCCGGCCCGAACAGATCGCCGAATGGATTGCGCTGCTGGAGTCCGGCAAGATCGCGCCGCCGCGCGCCAGCGTGGAGATCGACTATCAGCGCTATGGGGCCGGCGAGGCGCACCTGGCCTGGCTGGACGAGGCCGTGCATTTCGATGTCCGCGATGGCACAGCCCGCCAGGTTGTGCTGATGTTCATCGAAACGATTGCAGAGATGATCGCCGGGCAGGCAATCCCTGTCGGACATGTCAAATTCCTGGTGCGCAGCAGCAGGCAGGGGCAAGAGATCAAGATCAGCCTGCCGACATTGACCGAACCGGACTGGCAGGCGCATGTGCCAGATATCCCCGGCAATCAGATTACGCTGATGGTGAATGCGCGGGTCGAGACAGCGGCCCAGAGCTTGCGCGAGCTGATCGGGAACGCTGTGCGGCACACAGCGGCGCAAACCGGCGCAGTCGCGCGCGAGTCAGACCTGTCCACCTTCCATCCGGCTTTTCCCACCCCAACCCATCGCATTGCTTGAACAGGAAGCGCAGACAAGCCCGGCGCTCGACTACGGGCAAGCCCGGCGGCTTGCCCTACAACCCTGCCGGCGCGCAACACGCGCAGACAACTTGCCCCTGTTGGAAAATGCACCCCGACTCAGCACTCAGCACTCAGCACTCAGCACTCACCACTCATCACTCAGCACTCATCACTCAGCACTCAGCACTCAGCACTCACCACTCACCATTCCCCTCTCACACGCGCTGGACGAACGCCAGCGGCCCCAACAGGCCGAGTTGCGCCAACGCAATCACCACCAGGGCCGTCAGCAACCAGAAGCCGGCCACGAATGCCACATCGCGAGCGGTGAATGTCATGCGGCGCAAATGCGTGCGCGTGGGATACGCGCCAAATGCGCGGCCATCCATCGCCAGCGCCGCGCGCTCGGCCCGGCGAATGGCCGACGCCAGCAAGGGCACAGCGGTGCGCCACAGCATGTCCAACCGATCGCGCAAGCTGCCGGCCTCGCCCAATCCGCGCAGGCGGTGCGCTGCGCGAATGACGCTCAGCTCATGGCGCAGCAATGGGGCAAAGCGCAGCGCAGCCATTGCAGCGTAGCCGGCGCGGTACGGCACACGCGCCTGCTGCACCAGCGCCCGCGCAAAGTCATGCGCGTCGGTAGTCAGGTTGAAAATCATCGTGAGGGCCACAAAAGCAAAGATGCGCAAGCCGGCAGTCAGGCCCAGTTCCAGCGCGCCCTGGTGAATAACCACCCAGCCCAGATCAAGGAAAACGGGTGTGCCGGCCACCAGTTCGCGCCGCACAACCAGCGGATACAGCAACAGGAAACCGAGCGCCATCAGCGCAACCGGCCCCAGGGTGCGCGTCAAGCGCATCGGCGAGATGCGGCCAACCCCCACCAACACAACCAGGGCCAGGCCGGCGATCGCCAGCGGCGACCACACATCGGTTGTGAGCGCGACAAATATCATTGCCGGCAGCACCGCCGCGATCTTGCTCAAGGGGTTCAGGCCGGCCAGCCCTGACTTTTCCGGCGCTGTCGTCGCTGCATTCATGACTCAACTCACCCCTTGGGCCAACCTCAGCGCAGCGCCCTGCGTCACCGCATAGAAATCCTCAACGGTCAGCGCGTTGAAGCCAAGCCGTTGCGCCAGGCGCGCCAGCGGCGGCAAGTCAAGGCGCGCCTGCGCAAGCGTGTCGGCCCTCGCAAACACGTCGCGCGTGGGGCCATAGGCCAGCACACGCCCTTCACCCATCACCGCGACATGACAGGCGTGCTCGGCAGCCAGCGCCATGTCATGCGTGATGATGACGATGGTGCGACCCTCGGCATGCAGCGCGCGCAACAAGGCCATCAGCTCGCCGGCAGTATGCTGATCTTGCCCAAACGTTGGCTCGTCGAGAATCAAAATCTCCTGGTCGCGCATCAGCATGGTTGCCACGCTCAGCCGGCGCTTTTCACCGTGACTGAGGGTAAAAGGATTGACGCCGGCATAGCGCGCCAGTCTGAAACGGGCCAGCATTGCTTCCACCCGCCGCTCGATCTCTGCGCGGGGCAAATCAGAACGCCGCAAACTGAAACGCAGCTCGTCGGCAACTGTATCGGTAACAAACTGATGCTCTGGGTTTTGAAAAACAAAGCCTACCTGGCGCGCCAGAGCCTGGGGAGACAATGTGGCGACATCAGCGCCATTGATGAACACTGCGCCGACCGGAGGCGTGAGCACGCCGGCCATGCAGCCGGCCAGTGTGGTTTTGCCGGCCCCATTCGCGCCGACAATCGCCAGGAAGTCATGCCGGGGCACGCTGAAATCGACGCGATCCAGCGCAACGCGCGAAGCGTAGTGGAAAGTCAGTTGACGAACCTGAATAGCCGGCGGCGATTCCTGGGTTGAACAAATCTTGTCCGGCGCCGGCGCGCGAGCCGTCTGCTGCAAGGCGGAATGTGGCACGCGAGCGCGCCAGGATTCATGGGCTTCGTCCAGCGTGATCGGCGCAGGCCGCGCGCCCAGCCGATGCGCCAGAGCGCTGACCTGCGGCATCCACACACCCAGCCGGCGCAATTCATCGAAGCAGTCATCAAAGACACGATGAGGATTGCCATCTGCGACGATGCACCCTTGTTCGCCCATCACCACCACGCGGTCCACCAGATGCATCAGCCCGTCAAGCCGGTGTTCGATGATCACCAACGTGTGCTGGCCGGCGCGTTTGAGGGCAGCGATCTGGGCAAACACATCGCGGGCGCCGGCTGGATCGAGATTGGCAGTGGGTTCATCGAAGATGATCGCCTGCGGCTGCATGGCAAGCAACGCGGCCAACGCCACACGTTGCTTTTGGCCGCCGCTCAACTGCCACACTCTGTCAGAGCGCCGATCGGTCATGTTGGCAGCGGAGAGAGCATCGTCAATGCGTCGATCAATTTCGGACGGCGGCATGCGCAGGTTCTCCAGCGCAAATGCCATCTCACTTTCCACATCGAGCATGACGAATTGGGCCTCGGGGTCCTGAAAGACCACGCCAACACGCCGGGACAAAGTGGCTATGTCGGCCTCGCGCGTGTCGACGCCGTCGATCAGCACACGACCAGAGAATTCCACGTCCAGGCTGTTGGGAATCAGGCCGCTGAGGGCCAGTGCCAGGGTGCTTTTGCCGCAGCCGCTTGGGCCAAGCAACAGCACCGTCTCAGCGTCGCGCAATGTTAAATTGACGCGCGACAGGGCCGGCTGTTTGCGCCCCGGATAACGCACCGTCAGGTCTTCGACGCGGATCACAATGATTTACCGGATGAGCGTTTGCAAATCGCCCCACGCCAGAATGGCAATCAGCACCATCATCACGGCGCCCAGCCCAACATAGCGCCAGCGCCAGGTGGTGTTCCACAGCCGGCGCACATTCAGCAGAATTGTCGTTGCGGCAACGGCGTCGATCGCCAGTGCAATGAGCGCAGACAACCCGCCAGACAGGCCAACCAGCGGGAGCAGAAAAGGCAGGGCAATATAACGCACGGTGCAGCGCAGCGCGACGAAAGCCAGCGAGCCGGTGAACAGGCGATCGCCGGCGGCGCGACCGTTATCTGCGCAGGCAACTGCCTCGCAGAATGTCTGATCTGTGTTTTTGGAGATAGCGGGTGTGGCGTCAGGCATAGTGTTCCCTCTCGCGCCCGAGGGCAGTGTTGTTCAGCGCGCCGGTGCGCGCCACGGCATCGGCCAGGAAACGGGCAACCACCCCAACAACGACAAACCCAAGCACAGACAGCGCAATCGCAGCAACCAGAATCAGCGGTTCGATTTGCGAGACGCGCAGGCTGAACAGCACAAGCAGAAATTCAACCAGGCCGGCAACAAAACTCATCGAGACTGTTCGCGCCAGGCTAAAGTGACGATAGCGGGTGACCAGCCAGCACGCAGCCTCGCCAATGGCGCCGGTGAGCGCGCCAATCCCCAAAACCAGCAGGCCATATGGCGTGAAGGGGATGGCGACCAGGCCACTTACCAGACTGACAAAAATGATTGCGCCGGGCTTGCGCAGGGTATAGGCAGCAAACGCAGCCGGCATGAAGAACAGGCCGGTCAATGCCGAGCGGGCCAGAACGCCCAGGCTTAGCACAGCAGCGTACAGGTAGGTGAACGGCACAAGCAACACGGCAAACGCCATGGCCAACACGGCTGCCGTGAGCAACTCGCGCGTGCTCCAACGCGAGCGGGCCGCGCGTTTCAACGCAGGTTGATCGACAGAATTGAGTTGCATAGGCTCTCCTTACTTTCTCGACGCCTCACAGGACAACACAGTACTGCATGAAGTTCAATCAGAAACCGCCTGAGATATCGGGGAGAATAATACCGGCGAAACGTGAGGGAATGGTGAGACAATCAGCGTCCGGCGGCTTTTGCGAAGCCAGGTCGTGCACCGGCTTTTTGGGGCGATAGCCCGGACTTCACGCACGCCTGCGACACGCAACGTGCCGTTCCACATGCAAAGCCAGGCAAATCAGAGATGACTCATCTGACAGATCAACACACCAATCAGCCGATCATGTTGACACATCCATCCTCACAGACGCAGTCCGTTGTGCCCCAACTTCCCTTGAGCGAGCGGGTCGCGCTCGTCACAGGGGCTGGACGCGGCATCGGGCGCAGCATTGCGCTGGCGCTGGCGCAGGCCGGCGCGCGCGTGGCCCTGGCAGCGCGCAGCGAGGCGCAGTTGATCGAAACCCGGCGCGCCATCGAAAGCATCGGCCAAAGCGCCGCTGCTTTCCCAACCGACGTCAGCGATGAAGCCGGCGTTGTGGCGCTGGTGCGCGACACGGTGGCCCACTTTGGCCGGCTCGACATTGTGGTGAACAACGCCGGCATCGGCTTATTCGGCCCGCTCGAAAGCACCAGCGCCGACACATGGGATCGCGTGATGGCCGTCAATGCGCGTGGCACTTTTCTGGTATGCCGCGAGGCAATTCCCCATCTGCGCCGGCAGCGCCCCGCGTTCATCGTCAACATCGCGTCGGTCGTGGCAGTGAAGGGCTACGCCAACCAATCGGCCTACAGCGCGTCCAAGCATGCCATCCTGGGCATGAGCAAGGCGCTGGCGCGGGAGGTGCAGGCCGATGGCATTCGCGTGCACGTGATCTGCCCCGGCGGCGTGGACACCGATATGGCCGGCCAGGCGCGGCCCGATCTCGACCGCGCCGCGCTGATGTCGCCCGACGACATCGCCGATGCAGTGCTGTTTCTGGTCACCCGGCGCGGCAAGGCCGTGATCGATCAGATCGACTTGCGCCGCGAAAGCGCGACACCCTGGGCGTGACACCTGCGCGCAACAGGCCGGCATGAACAGCCGGCGCGTGGTTATAATCCTGCCGACCATCCAGACAGTTGCTCGCAAATTTCTGTTTTTAGGAGGAGATTCCACTATGAAGCACCCTCGATTCACCAGACGGTCTGCTGCTGCATTTGGGATCGGGATTGCGCTGGCAGTGATTGCGACCGCCTGCGCGCCGGCCCGCGCCCCATCCACTCCCGGTGCCGGGACAGAGAATAAATACCAGCGCGTCGTGTATCTCATCAACGGGGCGCTGGGCGACAACGCTTTCTATGACTCCGGCCAACAGGGCATCGACGCGATCAAGCAGAAGTACAACCTCGAAACGCGCACCATTGAAACCCAGTTCGATGCCGGCAAATACCAGCCCAGCCTCGACGCGGCGGTGCAATTCGCGGATGTGATCTTCGTCATCTCCTACGGCTTCGAGGATCAGCTCAAGCAAACCGCCGACAAGTACCCGGACAAGATTTTCGTCAACATCGACTTCACGCTGCAAAACGACAAGAACACCATTACCTCGGTGGACTTTATCGAGGAAGAGAGCGCATATCTGGCCGGCGTGGCGGCTGCGCTGGCCACCACCGACACGCGCCTGCCCGGCATCAACCCCGACAAGATCATCGGCGCGGTCGGCGGCGATGTCGATCCAGTCATCTCCAGCTTCATCTTCGCTTACAAGAACGGCGCACAATCCATCGATCCTGATATCCAGGTGCTGGAGAAATCGCTGGGTGGCGTGTGGGACGACCCGGCCAAAGGCAAAGAAGCCGCCCTGCAACTGTTTGACCAGAAGGCCGATGTGGTCTTCCAAATCGCGGCAGCATCGGGCCTGGGCGTGTTGCAGGCAGCCAGAGAGCGCGGCCTGTACGCCATCGGCGTGGACACCAACCAGAACGATCTTGAACCCGGCCATGTGATCGCCAGCGATATCAAGAACGTGGGCAAGGCCATCCAGGACGTGTACGAGAGCATTCGCAACGGCACGTATAAGCCGGGGGCAGTGCTGGAATACGGGATCAAGCAAGGCGGGGTGGATATTGCGCTGGAAGCGAAACAGCCGGTGCTGCCGCAGGATACGCAGGACAAGATCATGCAGATTCGGCAGCAGATCATCGACGGGACGCTGAAGGTGGCGCGTTATCAGCCGTAACCTTAAAAAACACACACAGGCAACAGGGCCGGGAGCGCGCGAGTCTGCCGCCTGCCGGCCCTAACCCCGCCCCCGGCCATGTCTGACTTCATCGCGCTGCGCCACATCACCAAAACGTTCCCGCCAAACGTGATCGCACTCGACGACGTGTCGGTGTCGTTTGAGGCCGGGGAGATTCACGCTGTGGTGGGCGAGAACGGGGCCGGCAAAAGCACGCTGATGAAAGTGCTGTATGGCTTGCTGCAGGCCGATCGCGGCGAGATCGCGCTGCGCGGTCGCGCAGTTCACTTCAGCAGCGCCAACGACGCCATTGCTGCCGGCATCGGCATGGTGCATCAGGAGATCCTGCTCATCCCTGAATACACCGTGTGGCAGAACGTGGTTCTGGGCGCAGAGCCGCGCACGCGCTGGGGCGCACTCGACAGCCGGCGCGCGCGCGAAGCCGTGCGCGCTAAAATCGCCGCCTTCGGCTTCAATCTCGATCCCGACGCGCCGGTGGGTCAGATATCCATCGCCGCGCAGCAAAAGGTTGAAATCCTCAAACTGCTGTACCGCGATGTGTCGGCGTTGATTCTCGACGAGCCGACCGCCGTGTTGACGCCGCTGGAAGTGCCACAACTGTTCGAGGAGCTGCGCCGGCTGCGCGCCGGCGGCAAAACCATCTTGTTCATCTCGCACCATCTGGACGAAGTGCTTGAGCTGAGTGATCGGGTGACCGTGCTGCGACGCGGCCGGAAGGTCGATACGGTGACCGCCGGCTCGACTTCCAAAGCTGAGCTGGCGCGCATGATGGTGGGCCGCGATGTGTTGTTTGCCACCCGTCCCGCCACGCGGGCGCCGGGCGAGGTAGTCTTTCGCGCCGGCGGCATATCAGTGCGCGATGACAAACAAGTCAGCCGGCTGCGCAATGTCACACTGGAAGTGCGCGCCGGCGAGATCGTGGGCATCGCCGGCGTAGAGGGCAACGGCCAGTTCGAGCTGGTCAACGTCATCATCGGCCTGATTCAACCTGATGCCGGCGCGCTTAGCGTAAACGGACACGATCTGACACATGCTTCGATCCTCGAACGCCGCCGGCACATCGGCTTTGTGGCGCAGGATCGCGGTCGCATGGGCGCCAGCATCGGCGCATCTATCGCCGAGAACGCCATCATGACGCATCATCGGTTGAACGAGACATTTGCGCGCCGGCGCTGGCGGTTGGTTATGCGACAGGCGGCTGCGTTTGCCACACGTGTGCGCGAGCAGTTTGCGGTTGCGATGAGCCGGCCCGATCAGCCCTTTCGCGCGCTGTCGGGCGGCAATCAACAAAAAGTGATCCTGGGGCGTGAACTGCTGCTCGACCGGCCTTTCCTATTGCTCGATCAGCCGACACGCGGGCTGGATGTCGGCTCGACCGAATATGTGCGCGAACAAATCCTGCGCCAGCGCGATGCGGAGCGCGCCATTCTGCTCATCTCATCAGACCTCGAAGAGTTGTTCAGCCTGGCCGACCGCATCGCAGTCATGCATCGCGGCGAGATCGTGGCCGACACACCCACCGCGCACACCAGCCTGGAGCAGGTGGGCTACTGGATGCTGCAAGGACGCGAACCCGCGCCGGCCTGAAGCCGGTTGTGCTGCCATGAGACAAAAACTGTTCGCCGCGCTTGCCAGTATCGGGATTGCCCTGGGGATGGGAGCGCTCATCCTGCTGCTGGAAGGCCGGCAACCCTTTGAGGTGTATGGCGCGCTGGTGGCGTTGTCGCTGGGCGACATCGACAAACTGGCAGTCACACTCAAGAACGCTGTGCCGCTCGTCCTCACTGGCCTATCAGCATCGCTGGCGTTCGCGTCGGGGCCAGTAAATCTGGGACAACCGGGGCAGTTCTTGATGGGCGCGCTGGCAACCACCCTGGTCGGCATCTCGATCGATGCGCCGGCCCCGCTGATGGCGCCGCTGCTGATGGGGGCGGCACTGGCCGGCGGGGCGCTGTGGGCCGGAGTGGCCGCGCTGTTGCGACGCGCCTTCAACATGAGCGAGTTCATCGTCACGCTGATGTTGAACAGCATCGCCGACCTGTTCACGGCCTGGCTGATCACGATCGGCGGCCCACTGGCCGAAGCGGGGGCTTTGTCGCCGCGCTCGCCGGCGATTGCAAGTGGGGGACGCCTGGGCGACATCGGCGGGTTCAACATCAGCATCCTTGTCATGGCGCTGGCGGCAGTGGCGATCTGGTATGTGTTCCACCGCACGCGGCCGGGATATGAATGGCGCATGGCAGGGCAGAACACGTTGTTCGCGCGGCTGGGCGGCTGCCCGGTCGATCGCAACTTCTTCATCGTCATGCTGTTATCCGGCGCGTTGGCAGGACTGGCCGGCGGGTTGCTTGTCATGGCCGGGCCGTATCGCTTCATTCGCGGGATCGGCGCCAACTACGCCTGGGACGGTGTGATGATCGCCGTCGTCGCCAACTCGGCGCTGGGCGCGACGGTGGGGTATGGGCTGTTCTTTGCGGCGCTGCAAACCGGCGCGCTGGGCATGGAGCTGCTGACGGCAGTGCCCAGCGAATTTATCCAGGTGCTGCAAGCGGTGATCGTGTTGATCAGCGTCGCCGGGCGAGGGTATCTGTCGGCGCTGCTGGATCGACTGGCGCTGCGCCGGCTCACTCGTCCATCGCCGGATACTCGCGCCGACAGCGCGCGCCGCTAATCGTCAATCGCTAATCGTCAATCATCATGCGCATCGTGATTGGTTTGCTGAACGGGATGCTGGCCGGGGCGACGCCGGTGTTGCTGGCTGCGCTGGGCGGAGCGTTCACATTCTATGCCGGCGTGTTCAACATCGCCATGGAAGGCATGTTACTGGTGGGCGCGTTCTGCGCGGCGCTGGGGTCTTTTTTCTCCGGCAGTTGGATCGTGGGCGTGGTGTGCGCAATTGCCGGCGCGCTGGCGTTGTCGTTGCTGTTCATCCTGTTCGCCATCGTGCTGAAGACGGACGAGTTCGTGACCGGCATTGCATTGAACCTGTTTGCCGCCGGCGCAACGACGTATCTGCTGCGGCAACTATTCGGCGTGCGGGGGGCATTCACCGACGCCGGCATTCAGGCCATCCCGCGCGTGGACATTCCGCTTGTGGCACAGATTCCAGTGGCCGGCGACGTGTTAAGCGGGCAAAACCTGATCGTATATGTGGCTGCGCTGGCCGTGCTGGGGTGCGCATGGCTGGTTTTTCGCACGCCGTTCGGACTGCGCTTGCGAGCAGCCGGCTACAACGCGCCGAGCCTGGAGTCAAGCGGGGTCAGGCCGGCGCGCGTGCGTGTGGCGGCGCTACTGTTGTGCGGTGTGCTGTGCGGGCTGGGCGGGGCGTTCTTGTCGCTGGGCTACGTGCGCCTGTTTGCAGAGGGTATGTCGGCCGGACGCGGCTGGATCGCGCTGGCAGCGGTGATTCTGGTAAACGGCAACCCATGGGGGATTGCACTGATCACCTTGCTGTTTGGGTTGGCCGACGGGATGGGGTTGTTTGCGCAGGGCATGGGGGCGCCGGCGCAGTTCACCGGCATGGCGCCTTACATCGCTACGCTGATCGCGCTGTTTGTGTATGCGCAAAGGAAACGTCGCCGGCCGGCTGCACGAACCGTATAGTCCACTCTGGAAGTCCAAACGCCGCCCGCCACTCGATAGACGAGAGCAGGCTTCAAGGAGGGAAAGAGCGCCGCGGCGCGCCGGGCATACTTGAAAGCAAGTGGCCCTCCCGCATGCTTCAACTCTGCCGGAGGGCCAGCGCACGCTCAGCCGGCCGAAGCCGCGCGCGCGCGGCGGGCATCCACAAAGGACTTGACGCACAGGGCGACAAACACGCCGCAGATCACGAACATGAGGATGTTGGTGGCCAGCGCAATGCTCATCTCGGCCCCGCCGGCCAGTCCCGGCACAATGCGGCTGAGCGGCGCAAGGAAGCCGATCAGTCCCACCACCGCGGCAATGTGCATCGGGGTCTTCTCATTGCCCCGGCTGCCCCAGGCGCCCAGCCCCACCAGCGCCACGCCAAACAGCGCCGGGATCAGGCCGGTGATGCTTGATGCTCCGCCAGCCAGATACCCCACCACACCCAGCGCGATCAACACCACACCGAATCCAATCGACACCTTCGACATTGCTACACCTCCTCAAATTCCAACTTCATCGTAACGAAGATATTTCGCGCATTGATCGTGATGATATTGGGGTTTGCTGAGCGCAGGATGAAATCGGGCTTGGCCTGAGCAGAGGACGGCGGGACGAGTGGCCACGGGCCGGGGGTCCGTATCCAGCGCGCGGACAGAGAGGCGCAGCTATTGCTGTCGAAGTCGGCGGCTTGCCTCGGCAAAGCATTCCTGCGCAATCGTGGTGTAGACGGCGGCCTGTTGCCAGCGGTCGCACTCTTCGATCCAACCGCCGCTGCAATCCGGCACGAGCCGCGCATAGCTGATTTCGGGGCCAAGCAACTCGGGCGCGAAACACAGATAGTCGCCGGGCTGCGCGCTGCGCAGGAACCCCATCATGCCGCGCGTCCACATCTCGCGGAAGTGCGCCACGTTGGCGCGGCCCTGGCCATCGCCGATATCGGCCTGCATCGAACCGCCCACGCCGATGCGCCCATGGATGAATCGCACCCGCTCGAACACCGGCGCCATGAAGTCGAACTTGGCCTCGATGTCGCCGTAGACCATCTCCAAGCCGGTGTACCAGTGCGAGAAGTCGCCGTTGAAACGCACATCGGGCATTTTGCGAGCAAGCCGGACTGTTCGCCACACATCCTGGGTGATGGTGGCGCGGTGGGTCTCGATGTAGAGCGGGAAGTCGTGCCGCACCGAAGCGTTGATGACAGCATCGACCAGGCGGTACATTTCGTCGTCGTCTTCCATGCCCCAGCCCACATGCAGTGTGGCACACTCGTAGCCCTGCGCCTTGCCAGCGCGCGCCATCGCCTCAGCATCCTCCGGCTTGTTGACGCGCCCGCCCGTGGTCGCGCCCAGGCCAAATTCGCGGCACAACTCAACCACACCGCCCTGGACGCCCATATAGCCGGCATGTCTGATGGCGGCGTGCAGCGCGCGGTCGTCGCCCTGGGGCGCCGTGGAATAAGCCGGCAACCCCTTCACATTGGCATAGGTGATGTCGGTCCGCAGATACGGCGCCCGTTCCGTGCCATCGTTTGTGTTCCGAATCACAACATCCTCCTCATTTTCAACACTACCCAGATTCCTCCAGGCAACCCAGAGTGCCTGCCCGGTCACTGCCAGAACCGCCAAATCGGCACAGTGTCACGTAGCCCCATTCAACGGCACGCGCGCCAGCAAGTCGTGGTTGGTCGGGTACTTGTCCATCAGCCGGAGCATGAAGGTCATGGCCTCTTTGGGCTTGTAGTCGAGCAGGATGCGGCGCAACGCAACCATGCGGCGATGCTCGTCCGGCGTATACAGGCGCTCGTCTTTGCGCGTGCCGCTGCGCTCGATACTGATGGCGGGAAAGATGCGCGCCTCGGCCAACGAACGATCGAGCACGATCTCGCTGTTGCCCGTGCCTTTGAATTCCTCGAAGATGACCTGATCCATGCGCGAGCCGGTATCCACCAAAATTGAGGCCAGGATGGTGACGGAGCCGCCATTTTCAACCTTGCGGGCCAGACCAAAGAGCCGGCGCGGTAGTTCGGCGGCGCCGGCGTCCAACCCGCCCGACAGCGTGCGATGGGAATCTGTGCCCCTGAGGTTGAAGGCGCGCACCAGCCGGGTGAAGCTGTCCACCAGCACCACCACATCGCGCCCGCACTCCAACTCGACGCGGATATGGTCCAGCATCAGCTCGGCCAGGTCGATATGCTGCTGCACGGTCTGATCGTTGGAACTGGCAAACACCTCGGCCTGCACCATGCGCCGGAAGTAGGTGACTTCCTCCGGCCGCTCGTCGATCAGCATGACGACGATGCGCGTCTGTGGATCGGCCTGGTGGATGGCGCCGGCCAGTTTCTCCAACAGCATCGTCTTGCCGGCTTTGGGCGGCGCAACGATCAGCCCGCGCGTGCCTTTGCCAATCGGCGCAACCAGGTCAACGATACGGGCGCTGACGTCGCCGCCTTCGCCGATCTGAAATCGCTCGTTGGGGTCAACGGGCGTGAGGTCTGCGAAAGGCGTGCGCGCCTTGAAGGCGTCTGGCGACATGCCGCTCACCGATTCCAGTGTGGCAAGCTCCAGCCCGCGCCGGCCAGCGCGGGACTGCCCTTCGACCTGCGCGCCGCGCACCAGGCCGTATCGAGAAACCATCGCCGGCGGCACATTCACTTCGCGCGACGGCCTATCTGCCGGGCGAATGTAGTACCCGCCCTTGCGTGACCGTTGCAATAGACCCTGCACCATATCTGCCATGCTTATCTGCGCTCCGATATGAAGTACACTGGTTCCTGTTGATTCAGGAGTTAGCTTTATGACAGCATCAAAGAGAGTGTTTCTCGGCGTTGCCGCCTTGACTGGCGCGCTTGCGATGAGCGCCATGCTAATCGTCACTGCCACGGCTTCGCCTGCCGGGCGCTCAGCCGCTCAGCCGGCCGCTACCACCACAATCACACCCACAACGACCGCCACTGCCACACCTTCCGGCACGATCACAACAACGATCGGCGTGACCGTCGGCAAGATCGACCTCGCCATCGCCACGCACTACAGCATTCCAGTCACCACCATCGTCCAGTTGCGCGCGGACGGCTGGGGCTATGGCAACATCGTGCGCCTGTACGAGATTGCGCGCATGGCCGGCGTGCCGGTCATACAAGTCCAGGCGCTGCGAGACGCCGGCATGGGCTGGGGCAACATCGCCAAAGCGTACAACCTCAGCGTTGGCAAACTCGATGCCAACCTCGGCGCCGTGCTCAGAGCAAGCAAGCTTGCTGTCACCCCGCTCAACGCCGACGACGACAGCCAAAGTCGCAAGGCCGCGCTCGCCAGACAACTCAAAGAGAAAGCCGACAAGGGGCCGAAGAACACACCCGGCAAGCTCGATAACGACAACAGCGCCAAAGACAAAGGTAAGAGCAGAGGCAAGGATAACGGCAACGGCAAGAAACCGTAGGCACTGCGCGGGTCTGCCGCTCAGCGTTACACCTTAGGTCTGCCCTGCAGCGCGAATGAGCGCTACAACGTGCGCCGCGATCGCCGCAACCGTGTCGATCCAGATGCCGTTGGCCGGCTCGGCGCAATAACGGCACACTGCGTCGAGCACATCCGCTGCCATCGCCTGCCGCTCAAAATCGCCCACGTCGTGCGCGGCGAATACCAGCCAGCCGCCGGCCTGCGCTGCTCGATCGATCCAGACCTTCAACTGCTCGAAGGGTTGATCGTCTGCGTCGATCCCCATTACCTGCGCCAGATCGCCGGCCAGAGGGTCATGCACTGCCTCATCCTTGAACCCGCGCCCGGCCAGAAAGTGTTTCGCCACCAGCGGCACGTAGGAGCGAACCGCCTGACCCCGCCCGATGAATTTCTGGCCGCACGGATATGCGAATGTCTGCGGGCTTACACCCAGCGCCTGACGGATGAACGCGCTGGCTTCAAGCAACTCCTGCTCCATGCGCTCGAGCGTGTAGCCCTCCAGCGCATTTGCGCGCGACCACGCGAAGTTGCCGGTGCAGGGATGCAGTAACGTGTGATTGCCCATCTCGTGGCCGGCAGCAACTGCCGCCTTCCACTGCGTGATGCGCTGCGCGATGTTTGGAGGCGAGAGATAAAACGTCGCCCGCGCGCCATACGCATTCAGGATCGGCACACCTTGATCGACCTGCGAGGGGCGCGCGTCGTCGAACGTCAGGCTGACTGCGGCGCGCTTGCCATTGGGCCACGTGAACATGCCTATATCACCACGCATTGCAGACCTAACAGGCGGGCCACTTTCTCGATCCGGCTGCGCTGATGGCCAACGCCCAACGCGACATGATGCGTCGGCCCCTCGGCGCACCACTTGTCCATGAACTCGGCCGGCCCCAGATCAAACTTCAGCCGCGAGTTAGTGTTGCCGATCTTGAACGTCGGCCCGGGGATCGATTCGCCCTCCGCGACAAGAAACTTCAATTTGCCCTCTGCGGTTTGCGTCGTGCCGAGGATGGTGATTGGGCCGGTCTTGACGCTGAACTCGACCGAGATGCCGTAGCCGCGCTTGCCGTGATACAGACCCAGGCCGCGCAGTTTGGGCTTGCGGTCGCTAATGGCGATGTGGCCGGGGCCATCGTGGCCCATCAGGATGAAGTTCTCGACGAAATCCATCGCGTAGAACTCGGTGTACGAGCCGCCGGCGCCCAGCCGATCCATGATGAACATCGAGACGCAAGTTTTGAGATCGCCCTCGCCGCTGCACGGCACACCGCGCGCTGTGAGCAGCGAGTTGCCCACGATCAGGCCGGCGCCCAGTTGCTCGTACACATTGCCATCCAGACCGCGATAGTAATAGGTCAACCCTTCCAGATCGAAATCGTTTACCAGCCGGTCGAGACCACAGGCGACGCGCGCCGACCAATCCATGGCTTCGGGCGTCACCGGCATGGAGATTTTGTCGCTGCCCGGCTCGGCGATCTCGAACACAGACAGAATCTCGTCTTTCTTGGCGGCTACTTCCGCATCTGTCACCGCACTGACGCGCTGTTCGAGGTCATCCATCTCCAGCACTTCGATATGCGCCCCAAGCTGGGCGTGGTGCATGGTGAAGTCGGAGTACATGTCCAACATGCCGGGATAGGTGTGGCCGAGAAAGCCGATGCGGCTGCGGTTGAGCGAGCGCAGCACCGACGCCGCCTGCACCCATTCGCCAATCACGCCCCACGCGCGGGGATCGTCGCGCAACATGCCGGACACCACATTGAACTGGATGCAACTGCGGGCAAATGCGTTGGAGATCTCCGGCACGCAACAGGCGCAGCAGTTGGCCAGCCACTCGCCGGTGGTGATGTTCTCGTAGTCCAGTTGCGGGGTCGGTTGCAGATTGAGCACCAGCACGGGCCGGCGCACACGCTGCACCGCCGGCAACACCTGCGACGAGGTGGCATAGGTCGCCACGTAGCACACCACCAGATCGACATCCTCGCGGATGAAGAGGTCGCCGGCGGCCAGGGCAGCCGGCGCGGTGTCCACCAGGCCGGCGGAAACCACCTCGCCGCCAAACTGCCTCAACTGCGCTTCGACCTCGCGTTGATATCCCTCCCGGCGCTCCTTCAACCCCTCGAACTGCGACCAATAGGCGGCCAGGCCGATGCCGAACACGCCGATTTTGGCGGGACGCGCCCGGAGAACCGTGCCTCGTTGCGACATGAACTCACTCCTCCACACTATTGTTACTGGTTGAGCAGATCTGAATGCGCGGCGCCGCGACACACGATGACTCGCCAATCAGTCAGCGCCGGGCCGTCACTATAGCACGGCGCGCGTCATAGACACAGCAGCGTCATCGCCAGCGCAACAGAACCCGATAAGCACCGTACTGGGCCACAGTGCTGTAGTGATAGCGGATGTAGTCGTCCAGCAGCGTCACGCCGGTGCTCTCGCAACTGGCGTTCGGCTCGCACACCTCGTTGAACATGTCACTGAGGACGATATAGCGCGTCTGGTTGCGCTCCAGGTCGGCCACGATCTCTTCCTGCACCGGCAACGTGGTGGCCTGGCCGGGGTGCAACTCGTGATAGCGCGTGACGCTGTGGCGCTCGACCAGAAAGTAGAACATCACGTCGTTCACGAAGATGCGGTCGTGCCGGCCCACGCCGGAGTAGATGGTGTCTGTTGGCGCCGTGGCCTGGCGGATGAACTGAATGGCGCGCAACTGGTTCGGGTCCACCGGCGTGCCTTGCGCCCGCGCCACGTCATGGGGCGGGGGCGGCTGCGAATTGGCGCTGAGGTAATTGCTCACGGCCGGAAAAGCCAGCAGCAGGATGATCGTGACTGCCGGCGCGGCGAAAGCGTAGTTGTATTCTCTGAGAAGGGGCCTGAAGCCGGCCATCAACGGCGCAAGCAACGCAACCGCCGGCAGAAAGAACTGCGGGATATGAATCAGATCGGAGCGGATGTTGGCCTGATTGAACCCGAACAGACCGAACAACATGATCGCCCCGGCAGCCCAGACTCGCCAGCGAATGTCGCGCAACGCGCGGGCCTCATCGGGGCCGGCGCGACGCAGCCGCCACGCAGCGAGCGCGATCAACAGCGCGATGGCGGCATAGGCCATGAATGGAAAGTAGAACGGGAGGTTCTCCGGCTCCAGCGGCGGATAGGGCAACTGCCGCATGCGCGGGAACACGGTCAACGGAAAGATCAACAATTGATGCAGTAACTCGTTGACGGGCACAGAGAGTAACAGCAACACCGCCACCGGCCCCACAGAGATTGCCAGGCCGAACGCATAGGGAATCAGCCGGCGAACCGCAGCAACCACGCGCCGGGCAACGGACGCGCTCCCCGCCCACTGCTGCGCGGGCCGGCTCAGTCCCTGCGCGAACAAGACAAGCACAGCGCCGGCGACCGCGTAAACCGCCAGATCGTGGCGAAACCATGCCGCGACGCCGGCCAGCCCGCCGGCCAGCGCGAACAGGCGTCGTTCGGGGCGGCCTTCGATAGCCGCGCGCAACCCCTCGGTCAAAGCCACGCAGCTCATAAAAATGAACAACAGGCCGGTGAAGATGGGATAGCCGAAGAAGCCAAAATACTCCAGCCACATCAGCGTCAGCAGCCAGACGACTGTCGCCGCCGGCCACGACGACAAACGCCGGGCCAGAAAGAAGACCATGCACGCCAGCGCAGCCCGCACGACCACATCCCACCAGCGCTCGACCATGATCGATGGGCCGAACAGGCGAAACAAGCCGGCCAGCACGTAAAACTGGCCGGGGCTGTACATGCCCCAGAAATCGCGGTAGGGAATGTGCCCGTCCATCACCCGCACAGCGCCATACACCATCAGCCCTTCGTCATAGATGTTCAGCCAGCGGCTCAGGCCGGGTTGCAGATAGAGGATGGCGACTGAGATCAGAATAATGGCAAGAACGATATCAAGGAGCGCGCGTTGGACGGCGCCGGGGCGTTTGGTGCTCAGATAGGCTGCCATATGGAATCAGGCATCCATGATAACCTGCTCTGAGACAAGCGCGCTGGAATCCGTATATCATTAACGCCCGGAGGCAGCATTGATCAATCGAAACACATTGCTGAGCAAGTGCGAGACGGCTTTCGAGTTCGCCGCCCGGCAACTCGAACATCTCGTCACCACCCACCCCGATTTCTTCCCCATGTACACCCGCCAGGGCAAGTGGAAGCACGGCGGTGAAGCATGGACGAATTGGTGCGAGGGATTCCTGGGCGGCCAACTGTGGCTGATGTATCAACACACCGGCCAGGAAATCTGGCGCCAGCGCGCCGAGCATTACTCACGGTTGATCGAGCATCGCAAGAGCGACCGCGCTGTGCACGACCTCGGCTTTCTGTTCTGGTCAACATGGAAACGCTGGTACGACGTGACCGGCGACACGGCAATCAACCAGGTGGTGATCGAAGCCGGCCAGACGCTCGCGCTGCGCTTCAAGGAGAAAGGGCAATACCTGCGCTCATTCGTCGCCGACGACAGCCTGTTCATCGACATCATGATGAACGTGGGCATCATCTTCTACGCGGCGCAACAGACCGGCGATGCCAATCTGTGGCGCATCGCCAACCAGCACTGCCTGACCAGCCGGCGCTATCTGGTGCGCGGCGATGGCAGCACATCGCACGAAGGCCTGTTCAACACCGAGACCGGCGAGTTCATCCGCCAAAGCACGCACCAGGGCTGGCGCGACGACTCCTCGTGGGCGCGCGGGCTGGCCTGGGCGCTGTACGGCTTCGGCACAGCCTACTATTTCAGCCGCGACGCGCGTTTCCTTGCCACCGCGCAAGCCTGCGCCGAGTTCTACATCGAACACACGCCCGCCCACGGCGTGCCGCCCAATGACTGGGCCGAGCCAAACCCGCCCTACCCGTATGAAAGTTCGGCGGCAGCCATCGCCGCCAGCGGGCTATTCAATCTGGCCCGGCTGACCACCGACCCAACACGCGCCTGGCTGTACCGCGATTACGCGCTGCGCATCCTCGACACGCTGACCGGGCCGGAGTTTCTCGCCATCGACACGCCGGGCTGGGAGGGCATCCTGAAGCACGGCATGTACCACCAGCGCAAGGGGCTGGGGGTGGACGAGAGCACGATGTGGGGCGACCATTTCTTTCTGGAGGCCGTCGCCAAAGGGATCAAGGTGCTGGGAGGAGCGGTATGAGCGACGCAGTTGCGCTGGTCACCGGCGCAAGCCGGGGCATCGGGCGTGGCGCGGCGCTCGCGCTGGCCGAACGCGGCTGGTCGGTTGTCATCAACTTTCGCGGCAACGCTGAAGCCGCCGCGGACACGCTGCGCGCCGTAGAACAGGCCGGCGGGCGCGGCCTGCTGGTTCAAGCAGATATTTCCAACCCGGTTGACCGCGAACGACTGATCGACGAAACGCTACGCCATTTCGCGCGACTGGACGCGCTGGTCAACAACGCCGGCATGGCCCCCCGCCAGCGCGTGGACCTGCTCGACCTCAGCGAGGCCAGCTACGACGAAGTGATGGCCGTCAACCTGAAAGGCCCGTTCTTCCTTACCCAGCGCGCGGCGAAAGTCATGCTGAAGCTGATCGAGGCGCGCGCCATGCCGCGCGGGGTCATCATCAACATGGGATCGATCAGCGCGTACACCAGCAGCGTCAACCGCGCGGAGTATTGCGTGTCCAAGGCCGGCCTGGCCATGATGACGCAGTTGTACGCCGACCGGCTGGCCGATCACAACATCAACGTGTACGAGATTCGCCCCGGCATCATCGACACCGACATGACCAGCGTGGCCAAAGCCAAATACGACAAACTGATCGCCGAAGGGCTGACACCCATTCGGCGCTGGGGCACACCCGACGATGTGGGCCGCGCCGTGGCCGCCATTGCCGAAGGCGCGTTTCCCATGTCCACCGGCGAAGTCATCAACGTCGATGGCGGCTTTCATCTGCGCCGGCTGTGAGACAAGACAGCCGACAACTGACAAGAGACAACAGAGTTCTGCGTTCTGTGCTCTGAGTTCTGAGTTCTTCCCATGCAGTTCCCAAAAATCGCCTCCTTCAAAACCCCTGACGCCTTGCGTGCCCGGCTGCGCGAATTGAATCTCGATCTGGAGTTGGACGACGCGGTGCTGGCCGCCCCTGAGTCGCCGCTGGCGCAACCCATGCGCGTCCCGCGCGCCGATGGCGGGATCTTCCAGATCGGCAACCGCTTCTGCATTCTGCCGATGGAGGGCTGGGACGGCACGCCCGACGGCAAGCCCTCGTCCTTGACTGCGCGGCGCTGGCGACGCTTTGGCGAAAGCGGCGCCAAATTGATCTGGGGCGGCGAAGCAGTCGCCGTGCGACATGATGGCCGAGCCAACCCCAACCAGTTAATGATCTGCGATCAAAACTTGAAAGACCTGGCCTGGCTGCGCGACGAACTGTTAAAAACCCACGCGCGCGATTTCGGCGCCACGAACGACCTGCTGATTGGCTTGCAGTTGACCCATTCCGGCCGTTTTGCCCGGCCCAACAGCAAGACGACGCTCGAGCCGATGATCGTCTACCATCATCCGCTGCTCGATCGCAAGTTCGGCATCGCGCCCGACTACCCGGTGATGAGCGACGGCGAGATCGATGACCTGATCGGCGACTTTGCGCGCGCGGCGCGCCAGGCACAGCAGATCGGCTTCGACTTTGTGGACCTGAAACACTGCCACGGCTACCTGGGCCACGAATTCCTCAGCGCCTACACCCGCCCCGGCCCTTACGGCGGCAGCTTCGAGAACCGCACGCGCTTCCTGCGCACCATGGTTGAAGCCGTTCGCCGCGACGCGCCCGGCCTGGGCATCGGCGTGCGACTCAGCGCCTTCGACTTCGTGCCGTTCAAGAAGGGGCCGGATGATGTCGGCGTGCCGGACACAATCGGCAGCGAGGACTACCCCTATGCGTTTGGCTGCGACCCGCGCAACCCCACCCAACCCGACCTCAGCGAGGCGGCGCAGTTCCTGCAACTGCTGCGCGACCTAGACATCCGGCTGGTGTGCCTGACCGCCGGCAGCCCCTACTACAACCCGCATATCCAACGCCCGGCTGCCTTTCCCCCCAGCGACGGCTACCTGCCGCCCGAAGATCCGCTGATTGGCGTGGCGCGCCAGATTCACGCAACTGCAACCTTAAAAAAGCTGTTTCCAGATCTGGTCATCGTGGGATCGGGCTACACCTATTTGCAGGACTATCTGCCGCATGTGGGGCAGGCGCAAGTACGGCTTGGCAACGTGGACTTCATCGGCCTGGGACGCATGGTGCTGGCCTACCCCACCCTGCCGGCCGACGTGCTGAGCGGGCGGGGCATGAACACAAAGCAACTGTGCCGCACCTTCAGCGACTGCACCACGGCCCCGCGCAACGGTATGGTGTCGGGCTGCTACCCGCTCGACCCGTTCTTCAGAGCGCGCGAGGAAAACGAACGATTGAAGGCCCTCAAGCGGCAGTGAGAATCCGGCATGGGTGTAGCGCAGATTTGTGACCGTCACCGCTGGCGGCACTGACGGATTGCAGCGTCTAGCCGGTTGCTGTGCAGTTCACACAAGGCGGC
>DAOUDB010000261.1:0-5393 GCA_034431495.1 Thermoflexales bacterium | reverse complement strand
ACGCCGGCCTCAGTCAACAGCGCCTGCGCGTCTGCATAGGGGGTGAAGTGATAGGTCGCAGCGTTCTGTTGCAGCCGGGCTGCGTCGTGATCCCAGCCGGCGGTCACGGCGATGTCATGCGCCGGGATGTCGCGCCATTGATTGCAGTACATGTTGACGTGGCCGTGCGCGAAGCCGAGGATACCGATCTTGACAGGCATTGTTTTTCTCCTTTGTCGAGGACTGCGCAATTGCGGCGATGCGCGTCCGGCGGGTATAGTGTGCCATTTTTTGGCGCGACCGGTGACAGCCTCTGTCGAGGCCGCTAAGGGTCGTCAGCGATACAGGCTGGTGCGTTCGATGTATGCCGCCACCGCTTCGGGCATCACATAGCGCAGCGACCATCCTGCGCGCGCGCGTCGGCGCAGGTCGGTGGACGATATATCGATCAGCGGTGTGTCAACCCAGTCGATGCGCTGCGTGATCCCGGGCAGCGCGCGCTCGACCGTGCCGGCGTCGATCAGCGTGCCAGGACGCTTTGCCACGGCCAACCGCGCCAGCGCAATCAGCCGCTCTGGGTTGCGCCAGCGCGGCATCTCCATAAACGAGTCGGCGCCGATGATGAAATGCCACGTGCAGCCGGGGTACCGGGCGTCGAGGATTTCCACCAGCTCGAAGCTGTAGTGCGGGCCGGGGCGTTCGACATCCACCCGGCACAACTCGAAGCAGGGATTGTCGCGGATGGCGAGTTCCAGCATGGCCACGCGATGCTCGATTGGCGTGACGTGGTCGCCTTTGTGCGGCGGGTCGCCGGCCGGCGCAAACCACACTCGATCAAGCCGGAGCTGGGCGCAGGCCTGATCGGCGATGACGAGATGACCGATGTGCGGCGGGTCAAATGTGCCGCCCAGAATGCCGATACGCATCTTCCCGATTTTGGATTTGGGATTTTGGATTCACAATCGCAAATCCAAAATCTAAAATCGAAAATTCATTCGCCCCATTCGAGTTCGTATTCCCCGATGTAGATGGTGTCGCCTGGCTTGACCCCGCGCGCCTCCAGTTCGGCGGTGATGCCGGTGCGCTCCAGGAAACGCTGGAACCGTTGTGTGGCCTCGTCCAGATCCCAGCGGGTTGTCTCGACCCGCCGCAACACCAGCGGGCTGTCAATGCGGAAGCCGCCGCCCTCGCGCGTAATCGTGAAGCCCATTTCGCTTTCAGTTGGGGTCAGTTCTTGCAGCGCAACCGGTGTTTCATCTGGCAGGGGCGGCAATTCATCCAGGATACGCACGGCCTGCTCCAGCAAGGCGCGCGCGTTTTTGCCGGTGGCCGCCGAGATCGGCAGGGCATCATGCAATGGCGACGCCGGGTTGCCTTTGCAGTACAACTCATAGGCCGCCTGCGCGTCGGGCAAGTCCATCTTGCTCATGGCAAGCACCTGCGGTTTATCGCTCAGCCCGTGCCCGAAGGCGGCCAGCTCCTTCTGGATGGTGTCGTAGTCGCGCAGCGGGTCTTCACTCAGTCCGTCGATCAGATGAATAAGCACGCGCGTGCGCTCGATGTGTTTGAGGAATTCAATGCCCAGTCCTGCGCCCTGGCTGGCCCCTTCGATCAAGCCGGGGATGTCGGCCAGCACGACGGTGCGTGTGGCGTCGATCTCGGCCACACCCAGGTTGGGCTGCAACGTGGTGAAGGGGTAGTCGGCGATTTTGGGTTTCGCGGCAGTGAGCGAAGCGAGCAGGGTGCTCTTACCGGCGTTGGGCATGCCCACGAATCCGATATCCGCGATCAGCTTGAGTGTGAGGATCAGATCGCGCGTCTCACCGGGCGTCCCGTTCTCGGCCATCTGGGGCGCCTGGTTGCTGGGAGTGGCAAACATGGCGTTGCCGCGCCCCCCACGCCCGCCTCTGGCCACGATCGCTTGCTGGTCTTTGGTTACCAGATCGGCGATAACGGTATGGGTGCTTGCATCGCGGACGACAGTGCCCGGCGGCACGCTGATGTACAGAGGCTTGCCCGAGCGGCCGGTCTGGTTTTTGCCGCGGCCTGGTTTGCCGTCTGGCGCGACAAATCTGCGCTGGTATCGGAATGGCGAGAGCGTGTTGAGATGCCGGTTGACGATCAGGATGACATCGCCGCCGCGCCCGCCGTTGCCGCCATCCGGCCCGCCGCGCGGCACCATTGACTCGCGCCGGAAACTCACGACGCCGTCGCCGCCGCGTCCTGCCACCACTGTGATTTCTGCTTCATCGTAGAACATGGGAACATGCTGCTGCCAAAGTACTGCGCGGCCATAAGGGCGCAGCGCGCACGATACCACACTCACGACCGGCCGATGATGTATACGGCGATCCTGGCGAACAGCGCCGGCCAGCGACGGACCCGGCCCCGGTTGCCGACGAAGACGCGCTGCTCGACACGTGCGCCGGCGCACGATGCGAACTCGGCGAACTGCGAAAGCGTGATCGCTCGAGCGCGTGGTTCCCCTGAGCACAGATCGTGCCCTGCGCCACTGCCGCGCAGGGCACGCCAGCGATCCACCCAGTAGCCGGCGTTATCGAATGAGATCACCGCATGTTTGCCGACGCGCAGCATTTCTGTGACCACCGGCAGGGGCCGGTCAAGATAGGCCAGCGTCTCGCTCAGAATCACGTAGTCAAAAGCCTGGTCGCTGTAATCGGCCAGACCCTCTTCGATGTTGCCCTGGCGCACCGACAGGCCGCGCGCGATGCAAGCGCGCACATTAGCTTCCACCAGTTCCACTCCGCGTGCAATAGCCTGCCGGCGCTGAGCGAGCATTGCCAGCAGCAGGCCATCGCCGCAGCCCAAGTCGAGGACGCGCGCCTTCGGGGGGATAAGGTCAATGATGGCCTCTAGATCGAGACGGTGACTCGCCAATCCGTTGTCTCCACTCGCTTGAGGAAATCACGCGTAATCTCGGCCAGGCGATCTACTTCCAACAGGAATGCGTCGTGGCCGTAGTCGCTGTCAATCTCGACGTAGGTGGCATCGAGGCCGTTTTGGAGCAGCGCGCGCACCAGCTCTTTGGACTGCCATGACGGATAGAGCCAGTCGGACGTATAGCTAACCACCAGGAAGCGTGTATCCGTGACGTGTTTGAACGCGCTGGCCAGCGATGGCAACCCGTAAGCCAGGTCGAAGTAGTCCATTGCCTTGCTCAAGTACAGGAATGAGTTGGCGTCGAAACGTTTGGTGAACGCATTGCCCCGATAGCGCAGGTAGCTCTCCACTTCGAAATCGGTCTCGAAGCTATAGCCGAACTTCTCGTACTTGAGCCGCCGCCCGAACTTCTCGCGCATAGACGCATCGCTTAGGAAGGTGATGTGGCCGATCATGCGCGCCACAGCCAGGCCGGCGTTTGGCGGCGTCTGGTCATAGTAGTCGCCTTTGTTCCAGTTCGGGTCGGCATAGATGGCCTGCCGGGCTACTTCGTTCAGCGCGATGGTCTGGGGCGACAGCGCGGCTGTGGCTGCCAGGATCATGGCGCTGCGCGTGCGGTCAGGATGGGACACTGCCCACTGCAGCGCCTGCATGCCGCCCATGCTGCCGCCGGTAACGGTGAGCCAGTATGGCAGATCTAGGTGATCCATCAACCAGCGTTGCGCCTCTACCATGTCCGGGATAGTGACGATGGGGAACGACAGCCCGTAGGGCTTACCCGTCTTTGGATCGATGCTTGCCGGCCCGGTGCTGCCGGAGCAGCCGCCGATGGTGTTGGAGCATACGACGAAGTACTTGCTGGTGTCGAACGCCTTGCCCGGCCCGACCGCGTCATCCCACCAGCCGGGCTTGGCGTCGTTCGGTGTGTGATAGCCGGCCACATGCGCGTCGCCGCTCCAGGCATGGCAAATCAGGATCGCATTGCTGCGATCCTGATTCAGCGTTCCATATGTTTCGTAGGCGAGCGTAATTGGCCCCAGCGTCGCGCCGCTGTGCAGCCTCAGCTCACGATCGAATGTTACGTATTGGGTTTGAACAATCATGCTTTGACAGACGCGACAGCCGCAGCCAGCGCCTGGTCCAGGTCCCAGATGATATCGCGCACATCCTCCAGACCGATGCTGAGGCGCACAAAATCATCGGTCACACCGGTGCTGATTTGCTCCTCCGGTGTCAACTGCGAATGGGTGGTGGTGGCTGGGTGGATTGCCAGCGACTTGGCATCGCCGATGTTGGCCACGTGCGAGAACAGCTTCAGGTTGTCGATGAACGCCCGGCCGGCCTCGCGCCCACCTTTGATGCCGAACCCGATCAGCGCCGTTAACCCTTTGGGCGCGATGCGCTTCACCTCTTCCTTCTGGGGGTAGTTCGGCAGGCTGGGATGGATGACCCATGACACATACGGGCTTTGGGCCAGGTGCGCTGCCACCGCATCAGCGTTGGCGATATGCCGCTCCATACGCACCGGCAGCGTCTCCAGGCCCTGAATATTCAGGAACGAGTTGAAGGGCGCCTGTGACGCGCCGATGTCGCGCAGTAGTTGCACGCGGGCCTTGATGATGAAGGCAATCGGCCCAAGCGCCGCCGAGTACACCAGGCCGTGGTAGCTGGGGTCCGGCTCATTGAAGTCGGAATGGCGCGCGCTCTTCGACCAGTCGAACTTGCCGCTGTCGATGATGACGCCGCCAATCGACAAGCCATGCCCGCCGATGTACTTGGTGGTCGAGTGCACCACGATGTCCGCGCCCCACTCGAATGGCCGCACCAGGTAGGGCGTCGCCGTAGTGTTGTCGATAATGAGCGGCAGGCTGTTCTCGTGCGCAATCTTCGCCACAGCTTCAAATGGGAAGAGGTCGAGTTTGGGATTGCCGACCGTCTCGCCATAGATGGCTTTGGTGTTCGGGCGAATGGCCTTGCGAAAGTTCTCCGGGTCGGTGGGGTCGACGAATGTCACTTCGATGCCCAGGCGGGGCAGCGTGTAGTGGAACAAGTTGTAGGTGCCGCCGTAGAGCGAAGCCGAGCTGACAATGTGATCGCCGGTTTTGGCCAGCGTGAGAATCGCCAGGGTCTCGGCGGCCTGCCCGGATGATGTCACCAGCGCACCCGCGCCGCCTTCAAGCGCGGCCAGGCGCTGCTCCACCACATCGTTGGTGGGGTTCATGATACGGGTGTAGATGTTGCCGAACTCTTTGAGGCCAAACAGGTTGGCCGCATGGTCGGTGTTCTTGAATTGATACGAGGTGGTCTGGTAGATCGGCACAGCCCGCGAGCCGGTGGCCGGATCGGGTTGCGTTCCGCCATGCAGACAGATCGTGTCGAAGTGAAACTTGTGTTCTTCAGCCATTGGTAAGACTACTCCTCAGTGAAATCCGTTCAAAATCCAACAAAAAGCCCTCTCATCGCGGATACGAAAAGAGGGCCTCACAAACCTGGTTTGCAGCAGCCTCCCTTAT
>DAOUDB010000260.1:0-7285 GCA_034431495.1 Thermoflexales bacterium | reverse complement strand
AGCACACTCACAGGTCGGTGGCCGAGTTCAGCACAGCTTGTTGAGCGGAGACTATCACTTCGACTGGCCACAAAAAAGGGCCCAGGTCACTCATACCGCTGCAGACGATGACAGGTAGCCACCACAGGTGCGCCAGCGTCCGCCAACAGCCAAAGGAGTAGTGTTCCTGTCGCTGGAGGACGAAACTGGGCTGCTGGACGTGGTCGTCCGCCCGACGGTTGCGATTGCAACCAAAAGACCGCCGGAATGGAAGGAAATTGCTTTGCGGAATTGTTACACTCGTTTTCAGTGAGAACCCAAAATCACCAATCGCTCTCCTCTCCATCATATGCTCCTCATCTCGCTGGGCTATTAACCAACCGTTTGGTTGGTTAATCTTGGCAAGACATATCGACCCGGCGACCCGCGAGCGCGTCCTGGACGCGGCGGAGAAGCTGTTCATCGAGCGCGGCTACGCCTCGGTGACACTGCGCGACATCGGCCAGGCGGCGGGCTTGAATCACGCCTCGCTGTATCACCACGCGCCGGGCGGCAAAGAAGCCCTGTACGCCGAGGTCATGCAGCGCGGTCTCAGGCGCCACCACGATGGTCTGGTGGCCGCCCTCTCGAAGGCGGGCGACGACTGGCAGGCACGACTACGTGCCGCCGCGCACTGGCTGGGTGGGCAGCCGCCGATGGACATCACGCGCATGCGGCTGAGCGACATGCCGGCGCTCGACAAGCGCAACGCAGCGCAGCTCGAGCGCAGCATGTATGAAGAGCTGCTGGCGCCGATCCAGCACATCTTCATCGCCGCGCAACACGCCGGCGCGCGAGTGACGAACACCATGTTGCTGACCGGCATGTTCGTCTTCATGGTCGAGGGCGTCCATAGCGCACCGGCGCGACACAACCCCATGTCGCGCGAACAGATGCTGGACGAAATGGTGAACATATTGGTGAATGGGTTGGCCGGGCCTGACCCGCGACGGGGCGGGCCACACGTGAACCAGCCGGTTGAGACGAGTTCATAGAGGCGTTGGCGAACATGCAATTGTGGATAAATGGCGAACTGAGGGAAGTGACCGGCGATGGGTTGCTGGTATGGGCGTTGCGCGACGAATTGGGCCTGACCGGCACCAAGATCGGCTGTGGTATCGGGCTGTGCGGCGCATGCACGGTGATCGTGGACGGCGTGGCGACGCGCGCGTGCATCACGCCGGTGAGCGCGTTGGCGGGTAAGCAGATTCGCACCGTCGAGGGCCTGGCCGGCGACGACGGCCTGCATCCCGTGCAGCAGGCGTTCGTCGACCACCAAGTGCCGCAGTGCGGTTGGTGCATGAGCGGCCAAATCGTGACGGCCGCCGCGTTCCTCGAAGCGAACCCCCGCGCCACCGAAGAGGAAGTGATCGAAGCCATGAGGCGCAACTTGTGCCGCTGCGGCTGCTACGTGCGCATCAAGGCAGCCGTGCTCGCTGCGCAGGCGAAGATGGCTGAAGCGGCGCCGGCAGAGGTGTTGTCATGACCCGACTCGCATCCAAATCCCAACCGGCTTCCAGCGCCGGCGGTACCCCGGCGAAGCCGGACAAGCGCCGGTGGAAGGTCTCGCGGCGCGGCTTCCTGATCGGCGCCGGCGTGGTGGGCGGCGGCCTGCTGTTGGGCATCCGCTTCGGCTGGCCCGAAGCGCAACTCAAGATCGCCGAAATGGCCGACAACGCCAGCGCCGGCTTCGGCCGCGTCAGCAGTGACCCTTTCGCCTGGTTCGAGGTGTTGTCCGCTGGCCAGGTGCGCCTGCTGCTCACCAAGGTCGAGATGGGACAAGGCGTGAAAACAGCCCTGGCCCAGATTGCTGCCGAGGAACTTGGCATCCCGCCATCCGAACTGGACGTGCAGTTTGCCACCACCAGCCAGGGCTTCGCCGACTCGGCCGGCACGGCCGGCAGCTCCACGGTGTCCTCGCTGTTCCAGCCGCTGCGCGAAGCGGCCGCCACCTTGCGCGAGATGCTGCGCGCCGAAGCCGCCAAAGCCCTCAGCGTGCCCGCCGATGCGTTGGTCGCGCAGGGCCGGTCGTTCGTGTCGCGCACTGATGCGAGCAAGCGCATTGAGTTCGGCCAACTGGTCAAGGACAAATCAAATTGGGAGACGCCCAAGACCCCGCCCACGCTGAAATCGCGCGAGGCGTGGGAGTTCATCGGCCGGCCCATGCAACGGCTCGACATCCCGGACAAGGTCACGGGCAAGGCCGTCTACGGCTACGACATGCGTGTCGAGGGCATGTTGTATGGCGCAGTGCTGCGCCCGCCCACGCTGGAAGCCAGGCTCAGGTCCGCGCAACCGGGTCGGGCCGCGTCCATGCCCGGCGTCAAGCAGGTGGTGATCGACCTGCCGAACCAGTTCGCCGGCGTCGTGGCTGCGTCGCGTGTGGCTGCCCAGAACGCCCTGGCCGCGCTGGATGTGACCTGGGAGCGCGGCAAGCTGTGGGAACAGGAGGAGATCGATCGCATCGTCACTGCCGGCGACTCCGGCGGCACCACGATCCAACGCGCGGGGGATGCCCCGGCACAACTGAGCAAAGGCGTGACGTTGAGCGCCGAGTACCGCACGCCGTTCGCGGTGCAAACGCCGCTCGAAGCCCAGGCGGCGTTGGCCGATGTGAAAGCCGATCGGGCCACGGTCTGGGTCAGCACCCAGTCGCAGTTCAGCGCCCGGCGCTCGGTGGCGCAGGCGATCGGCTTGAAGGAAGAGCAGGTCGAGATCGCCCCGACGCTGCTTGGCGGCGGCTTCGGACGCAAGAGCGGCTCGAACGAAGTGGCGGTCGAGGCGGCCCGCCTAAGCAAAGCCGCCGGAGCGCCGGTCCACGTGGCCTGGACGCGGCAGGAGGAATTCCAGAACGGCTTTGTACGCCCGTCCACGCATCATCGTCTGTTGGCGCGACTGGGGAATGGGAAAGTCGAAGCGATGGAGCATCACCAGGCCAGCGGCGACGTGCTGTTCTCGTTCTTCCCCCAGATTGCCAGAACAGCAGTCGGCGCGGACTTCGGGGCGACGCGAGGGGCGATGATCCGCTACGGCATTCCGCACCGCCGCGTGGTGGCGCATCGCAAGGATCTGCCCGTGCGCACCGGCCCGTGGCGCGGGCTGGGCCTGCTGCCGAACACCTTTGCCGTCGAGTCGTTCATGGACGAGCTGGCGGTGGCGCTCGAACAGGATCCGCTCGCTCTGCGGCTGAGCCTATTGCCCGGCGACACCTGGGGCCGGCGAATGAAAGCGGTGCTCACGGCAGCCGCCGAGAAGGGCGGCTGGGGGACACCGGCGCCGCAAGGCCGGGCGCGCGGCATTGCTTGCTGCAGCGACGTGGACACCGTCGTGGCGCAGGTGGCCGAGATTTCGCTCGATCGCGCCAGCGGCAAGATCAGTGTGCACCAGATCGCGCTGGCCATGGATTGCGGCCTTGCCATCAACCCGGATGGCATCCGCGCGCAGGCCGAGGGCGGCGTGATGTGGGGCGTCAGTTCGGCGCTCATCGAGGAGATGCGGGTCGAGAAGGGCGAGGTGCAGCCGCGCAACTTCGATGCCTATCCCCTGCTGACGATCAAGGACGCGCCGAATGTGGACGTAACCCTGCTCGACACGCTGGGCGACGGCAAGCCGCGCGGCGTGGGCGAGCCGCCGATGGGGCCGACGGCGGCAGCCATCGGCAACGCCTTCTTCCATTTGACGGGGAAGCGGTTGCGCCAGATACCCTTCACACCGGAGCGGGTGAAGGCGGCGCTGGCGGCGTGAACGACGCGAACGTGCTCGTGCGATATCAGCTGGGCATCGAATCGAGCGCCGAGAGCGCAAACGGGCATTGATCTGCAGGGATGAAACCAAGACAGTCAGCGGCTATCAGCGCGTTCAGCGTCATCCGCGTTCTATTCGATCCTGGGCTGACCGGCAACCCGGCACGCCTTAAAAGATGAGGAGTACAACACATGCAAGCAGCACGCAGCAAGACAGCGGCCGGCGGGAACAATGCGCGGCTGGATCCGGGGCTATTGAAGGACCCGAAGTGGGGACAGATCGCGCTGTGGGCCGGTATCGCCTTCAGTTTCATCTTCACCGCCGTCATCTGGGTGGCCGGCGACCGGCTGGCCGCATTCGTCAAGCCGCCCGATCAAGGCCCGCTCGACTACTACTGGAAGTTGGCCGCCCCGACCACGCTCACCCGGATGATCGCCTGGGGCTCGTACCTGGCCCAGCAGTTCTTCAACTGGGGGCTTATCTTCTACGCGCAGAAGCGGGTGAAGAAGTATGTGCCGGGCCTGCACCCGGTGAACGCGATCGCGCTGATCGGCAACGCGCTGTTCATCATCTGGCACATTGTCCAGTCGCACCTGTTCTACGATGGGCTGGCTCAGGACGTTTCGATTCTCACCTCCCAAGGCTCCGTCATCATCATGCTGGTGTGGATTCTGCTGATGGAGAACAAGCGACGCGGCCTGTTCTTCGGCAAGAAGGCGCCCATCGCCAAGACCATCGTCGACTGGGCGCGCAAGTACCACGGCTACGTGTTCTCGTGGGCCATCGTGTACACGTTCTGGTATCACCCGGCCGAGCACACCCAGGGGCACCTGATCGGCTTCCTGTACATGTTCCTGCTGATGGTGCAGGGCAGCCTGTTCCTGACACGCATCCATATGAACAAGTGGTGGACGCTGGCGCAGGAAGGGATGGTGCTGGTACACGGCACACTGGTGGCCATGCAACAGGGCAACAACCTGTGGCCGATGTTCTTCTTCGGTTTCGCGGCCCTGTTCCTGATCACCCAGATGTGGGGGCTGGGCCTGTCGCGCCGCTGGATGATCGGCATTACCGTCGCGTTCGGCATCCTGGCGACGGTTGTGTACTGGGGGCGCCCGCTGGCGTTCCTGAGCGAGGTCATCCGCATCCCGATCATCGAGTACCTAAGCGTGCTGATCCTGGCGTTGCTGATCGGCGGGCCGCTGTGGGTGTGGCGCAAGCTGCGCAGCCGGCAGCCAGCGCCTGCCCCCGAAAAAGCCTGAGCGGTGCCGCTCAGACTTGGCGAATCTGGGATGAACCGCCAAGGGCCGTTGTGCCAGACACGGCGGACAACTCGCGGATGACTCACCTCTCCGCCTTCACCGCCCTCGCCATTCTGATCGTATTCGTCGTTTCGCAGCTGTTTTGGCTGCGGTGTTCAGTTTATCGGAGTCAGGACAGAGCAAGGCGCTCCCATGTCGTGGGGCGCGTGTCGCGTCCAATTGCCTCTATTGAAACAGCGTGCCATTCTGGCTCAGCCGATCCTGATTCCTCACGTACTGCTCCCAGGAAATGTAGGCCGGATACACGTCTTGTTGTAGATGAATCCACTCGCTCCTGTCAACTCGAACCCGGCCTGTCGCGCGCCGCCCCGGCTTGATCTTGGACAGATCACCTTGCTTGCGGCCATACACGAACGCCCCGGCATAGGCGGGATTCCTGACGATGTCGAGCAGGGCCGAGACTTTCGCCGGCTTCCAATGCAGCTCGCCCGCAAACAGCCCGGCGACCTGGCGACGGGGCAACAGGATCTTGTGATTGCGGAAGTAACGCATCACCTTGCCGCAACTGCCCAATTCGGCGAACTTGTCTAGCGCCAACTGAATAGTGGCCTGGATCTGCAGGTCGGGGTCCTTCACGACTCGGCCGTCTTCGAGCCGGATCAACCCCGCCGGCAGGTTCTGGACATACTTGGCGCGACGAACCTGGCTGAGGGGTGGTATGTTGATTTGTGTGTAAAAGGGAGCCGAGCATCCTTGGATTGGCGACCAAACCAAACCCGAGGACAACATGACTCCCCAGACAAAGCATAACGAATCGACGGTAATCGGTCAAGGCGACTTCCAGGCCATGGTGCAAGGCATGATGCGTGAGGCGGTGCGCACGGCACTGACGGTCATTCTGGACGAGGAAGTGGAGGCTCTGGTCGGGGCGAAGCGCTACGAGCGCTCGCCGACCCGGACGGACCGGCGTAACGGCTACTACACGCGGGACTGGGTCACGAGTGTGGACCAGATTGATGCGTTGGCAGTGCCCCGAACGCGCGGCGGATTTCGGACCTAGGTGTTCGAGCGTTACCACCGTCGGCGTGAGGAAGTCGATGCGGCGTTGTGCGATATGTTCGTGCAAGGCGTCAGCACCACGCGAGTCGGCCAGGTCACGGAGGTGCTCAATGGAAACAAACCCAGCGCCTCGACGGTATCGCGGGTATTTCACAGGCTGGAGGAGGAGTACGCGCAGTGGAAAGCGCGGACGTTGTCGGCGCATTACGCCTACGCCTTCGCAGATGGGATGTATTTCAGCGTGATCTACGACCACGCCGGACACAAGATGCCGATCTTGGCGGTGGTTGGCATCACGCCGGCGGGCGAGCGCGACGTGTTGGGCTTCACCGTCGGCGACCGCGAGAACCAGACCGCCTGGGAAGACCTGTTGGCCGACTTGACGACGCGGGGCGTGAAGCAGGTGGACCTGTGGGTGACGGATGGCGGCCAGGCGATAAGGCGCCGGCGCTCTTTTACACAGGACTTGACAAACCGCCGGTTCGAATCCTGCACGGCTCACTTTCCCTCCCAACTCCAGCGTCGCGCACAGCAGTTACAATGCCTCCGACGCGATGAGCGCCCTCCTCGAAACCAAATTCCACATGCCGGCCCACCGGCCCGGCAGCATCGCGCGCCCGCGCCTGATAGACCGCCTGCAGGCCGGCCTGAACCACAACGACTGCCGGCTCACGCTCATCTCTGCTCCCGCCGGCTACGGCAAGAGCACCCTCGCTGCCGAGTGGCTCCGCGCGCTGCCCGAAGAACGCGCCCACGTCGCCTGGCTGTCGCTCGATGTCGCCGACAATACGCCGACCCGTTTCGCCGCTTACTGGCTGGCCGCCCTGCAACGCGCCGAGGCATCGCTGGGCCGGCGCGCGCGCGCCCTGCTCGACCTGCCCAACCCCTCGCTGATCGCCGCGCTCGACGAACTTATCAACGATCTGAGCGCGCTTGACCCGGGCGCGCGCATCGTGCTGACCCTCGACGACTATCACACCATCACACATCCCGACATTCACGAGGCCATTGCCTACTGCCTCGACCATCAGCCGCCACAATTGCGCCTGATCATCCTGACCCGCGCCGACCCGCCACTGCCGTTGGCCCGGCTGCGCGCGCGCAACCAGATGACCGAACTGCGCGCCCGCGATTTGCGCTTCACGCCGGACGAAGCTGCCCGCTTCTTCAACCAGTCGCTGCATCTCGATCTGACGCCGCAG
>DAOUDB010000259.1:0-8138 GCA_034431495.1 Thermoflexales bacterium | reverse complement strand
TGGACAACGGCTCGACCGACGGCTCGGTGGACTGGGTACGCCAGCACGAACCGCAGGCGCGCCTGCTCGTCAATACACACAACCGGGGCTTCGCCGCAGCCAATAATCAAGCCATCCGGGCCGGCCAGGCGCCTTACGTTGCTACCCTGAATAACGACACCGTCCCCGATCCCAACTGGCTGGCCGAGCTGGCGCGTGCGCTGGAAGCAGATGCGCGCCTGGGTGCCGCCGCCTCGCTGATGCTGTTTGCCGATCGCCCCGGCATGATTAACTCCGCCGGCATCGCCGTGGATCGACTGGGCATTGCCTGGGACCGGCGGGGAGGGCAGCCGGTCGCCGAGAGCGAGACCGCGCCAACGCCAGTGTTTGGCGCGTGCGCCGGCGCCGCGCTCTATCGCCGCGCCATGCTGGACGAGATTGGCCTGTTCGACGAAGATTTTTTCGCCTATCTCGAAGATGTCGATCTGGCCTGGCGCGCGCAGTGGGCCGGCTGGGACGCCGGGTATGTCCCGACTGCCCGTGTGTTGCATTGTCATTCGGCCACTGCGGGCGAAGGCTCACCGTTCAAGCGCCGGCTGCTCGGGCGCAACAAAGTGTGGTTGATCCTGAAGAACTATCCGTTGCCGCATCTGTGGCGATACTGGTTGTGGATGTGGGCGTATGACGCGGCTGCGGTGGCGCGCGCGCTCATCACGGGCCGGGCGGCAGGTGTTTTGGCCGGCCGCTGGGAGGGCTGGCGCGGCGCGGCACACGGCTGGCGCAAACGGCGCGCACTGTTGCGACGCCGCTCCGCTCAGCACATGTTTGACCTGCTGGCCCCGGCGCAATCGCCGAGGGCTGTCATGGCCCGTTACCAACACCTGCAACCCAACACGCGCTAGTCACCATGTTTAGAGCAAGCATCCTACTGTGCGTTGTGCTCAGCATATTGAGCAGGCAGCTTACGCCGCCGATTGAAAGGCAGCATCCCCGGCCGGACGCCCCTGCGCAGAGTTATCGTGTCTTCCTGCCAATTGTGTTGAGCCAGCCCATGCGCTTCGCCGTGATCGGGGATTTTGGGCTGGCCGGCGCGCCGGCTGCTGCCGTTGCCAATCTCATCCAGTCCTGGCAACCACACGCCATCATCACCACCGGCGACAACAACTACTACAGTGGCCTAGCCAGCACGATTGACGACAACATCGGGCAGTATTACGCCGACTACATTTACCCTTACCTGGGTTCGTATCCCGCGCCGAGCAATCCGGGGTTCAATCGTTTCTATCCTGCGCCGGGCAATCACGACTGGAACAGCAGCACCGGCTATGCGGCCCACCTGGACTATTTCACACTGCCGGGTAACGAACGTTACTACGACGTGGTCATCGGGCCGGCGCACTGGTTCATCCTGAACAGTGATATCCATGAACCGGATGGCATCACTTCGTCCTCTGTCCAGGCCCAGTGGTTGCGAAGCGCCCTTGAGTCCTCGACAGCCTGTTGGCAGATCGTCGTCTTGCACCACCCGCCCTACTCTTCGTCAGCTGTGCATGGCTCGACGCCGGCAACCCAGTGGCCATTTGCCGCGTGGGGCGCGGACGTGGTGATCGCCGGTCATGCCCACAATTACGAGCGCCTCTCGCGCGATGGAATCGTGTATCTGGTCAACGGCATCGGCGGCGCACCACTGTATGCCTTCGGCGCGCCCATTGCCGGCAGTGTCGTGCGCTACGACGCGGATTATGGCGCGCTACGGTTGGATGCCACAGGATCCCTGCTGCGCTTTGATCTGCTGAACACAGCCTCAGCAAAGGTGGACTCTTTTGAGTTGACGGGTGGATGCAGCCCATAGCCGGCCTGGGCTAGCGCCGCGCAAGCGGCAAGTAGGCGAAGCGCGTCCCGCTGGCCGGTGCGCCGAGTGTTACCTCGTCAACTGCCACGCTCAGGCCGGCCGGCGCGACGTCCACTGCCTCGATCACGATGGCAACCGGCAAGCCGCCGGCCACGCGCAAATCGAGCGCGACATGCCGCCAGTCTTCCATCGGCGCTTCGGCATCCTGCACGTTCAGCACGCCTGCCTCCCGTTCGACAAGCGGAGAGATCAGATCGGCAGATGCCACCGCGTGCCCTGCCTGATGCGCTGTGTTGTGCAGCGGCAACAGCGAGCCATCCATCTGCACCCGCACCGAGGCTGTGTCGCCGGGGCTAGCGCCGGTTACGCGCGCCAACACTGACAACACGCCCTGGGCCGGAATCGTGACGCGCTGACTGATGACGCCGGCGCCGGTGATGGCCGCTCCGCCGGCCCCGCTGTGCGCGGTTTGGGTGTAGCCGGCAGCGCCAGAAAAGGTCCATCCGCCTGTCGTTTCGAAGTGACTGTTGGTCACCACGTTGCCCTGCGGAGGCAGAACGATTAGCGGGCGGGGATCGTTGGGCGAGCGATTGTTCAGCGCCGGCAGCGCCCCAAATTGCGGATGCGACACGCTTACCGAGTACACCCCGCCGCCGGTGAAGTAAGCAAACGCGCGCCCGTATGCGTCACTGGGCAATGCCGCACAGGCGTCGGCAGACGCAACCTGCACGCCATAGACCGGCTGGCCCATGTTATTGACCACTACGCCGCTGATCGGGTATGCGCTGATGAGGAGGGTGGATTGAGTGGGACTCCAGCCGGCCTGCGCATTGCCGGCATGATCGCGCGCGCGCACGCGGAACTCGTAACGCTGGCCGCAGGCCGGTGTGTCGGGCACGTATGCGCCGCTCAAGGTGGTCGAGGGCACGTTGCTCAGCCAGGTCGTCCATGCGCCCGAGGGCAACAGTCTCGCCTGCGCGTCGTAGCTGGCGACGCCCGAACCCACATCACTGCCCCACCAGGAAAGAGGAATCGCTGATCCGTTCATAGTGCTTGGCGCAACAAGCGCGGCATTGGGCAGAATCCGATCGATCATGAACGGGCCATAGTGCAGGATGGAGGAAGCCGCGTTGCCGACCAGATCCAGACCGCGCAGATGGAGATACCAGGTCATCACTGCATTGGCGGTTGTGCTCAGGCTGACGCTGGTCACATTGCCGATCTCTGCTGTCGCGTCTGGCTGTGTGGACGGCGCGCCATCCCAGAGCACGGAGTAGCCGCTCAATCCGCTGCCGGGATCTACAGCCGGGGTCAGGGTTAGCGTGATGCTGTTGGCGTTGCTCCAGGTCAGGCTAGGCGGCCATGCGCTGACAACTGAGGCCGCTCCAGGCGGCACGCGATCCACCTTGAACGGCCCGTAGTGCAGGGTATCAATCGAGGGGTTGCCCACATTGTCCACGCTGCGCACATGCAGATACCAGTTGGCAACCGCCGGCGTTGTGCCAGTGACCAGGCTGCTCACTACGCCACTATCCCGAATCCCATCCGGGATTGTGCCGGACGCAGTGTCCCATACGAACGAGTATCCATCTAGCCCACTGCCCACATCGCCGCCGGCTGTGAGCTGGACTTGCAGACTGGTCGAAGCAGTCCAGCTGTTGAGTGCGGGCGATGCCCCGCTAACACTGGGCAGACTGGGAGCGGTGAGATCGATTCGGAAGGGACCGAAATGCGCCGCATCCGGCGACCAGTTGCCCACCTTGTCGACGCTGCGCACATGCAGGTACCACGCGCCGGCCCCCGAAAGCGGGCCGTAGCTCAGGCTGCTCAGTGGGTCAGTGTTCTGCGTTGTGCCCGGCAGTGTAGATGGAGATTGGTCCCAGACGACGCCATAGCCGCTCAGTCCGCTGCCAGCATCCAGGCCGGGTGACAGACTGACCGTGATATGGCTGGTGTTGCTCCAGGTGTTGATCGTCGGGGTGGTTGAGGTCGCAAATGGCAGCGTGGGCGGGGTGCGATCGATCTTGAAGGGGCCGATGTGGATCACATCGGGGCTCCAGTTGCTCCAGCTATCGCGGGTGCGCAGGTGAAACCACCACAGGCCGTCGCTCAGGTTGACGCCGGTGGCGCTGTTAAACGCGGTGTCCACAACAGTGTCCGGAATAGTCGTCGGTGAGTTGCTCCATGCGACCGAAAAGCTGGGCACGCCAGGGCAAGGGCCGCCGACGCTGGAACCGGCCCACCATATCGTGATATTTCCTTGCGCAGTCCATGTGTTAGTCAACACGCTGGCTGAGAAGAGCACAGGATTGCCCGGCGGAGCTTCCGTGAAGCAATAGTTGCCGGTGCGCCGATTGTCGTGACGGTGCATGGGCCAGGGCATGGCGCTGGTGGTGGCAGGGCCGGTTTCATCCCAGATATACAATGCTGCGCTGCCATCGGCCTCTCCAACGATGATTGTTTCGAGCAGGCCGTCGTTGTCCACGTCGGCAACCATCGGCGGGGCATACAGGCCATCCAGCGCCATGTGCTGATTGCGCGAGATGTCGGAATGCATTTGTCCGTCTGCGCCGACATACGTGACACCCGCTGAATTGTGGCCGGCCAGCCCAATGTCCAGTTGCCCGTTGCCGTCGATGTCTGCCACGATTGGTGAGAGCATTGTCGAGAGTGATTGCGGCAAGGAATGTGTCGTCGAGGGCTGCGCGGGGAAACCTGGCAGGTGATTCCCATCGGCTTGCCAGGCATAAAGGGTGTCACACGATGCGTTGTCCATGTGCCCACAGCCCACGACAACGTCCAGCCCACCTATGCCATTCAGGTCGGCCAGCGCCGGCGAGCCTTGCGTCCAGGTGATGACGGGCTGTGGCCAGCCGGGTAATGGCGCGCCGTTCGCCCGCCAGCCATACACGAACTTGCCCCCCTCGCCGGGGATTTGATTGCGCCCTGTGCCTACTACGATGTCCAACTGGCTGTCTCCATCCAGATCGCCCAGGGCGGGAGAGGAGTCGACCAGTTGCGGCACGTATTTGGGCCAGCCGGGCACGAGCGTGCTATCGCCGTTGAGCGCCCACACCGGCGCCACGCTGTAATCTGTATTGCCACAGGGGTCCGTGACCAAAAGCGTGCAGCGCGGGCTGGTGCCGCCGACCACGATCTCCAGTAAACCGTCGCCGTCGATGTCCCCCAGCGCCGGCGACGAAATGCCGCCGCGCGCCAGCGGATCGCCCAGTGCGCGGTGAAAAGGCCAGCCGGCTACCACGTTGCCATCGTGGTGATAAGCGTGGATGCGCCGATCTTCGCCTTCCCAAACGATCTCCAGATCACCGTCGCCGTCAATGTCGCCTGCTGCTGCGCCGGAGAAGATGCCGTCCCAGTAGCCATCAGGCGAACCCCAGGTCGGCCCGCCGCCCACCTCATCCAGCTTGGGTTGCGGCCAGTTGCCGTGCAGGGCAAACTGCCAGGGTGACACATAGCGATAAACCAGCGCGCCGCCGTTGATGCCGTGAGCAGGTAGCCCGCCAGACGTCACCACAATTTCCAACACCCCGTCCTGATCCAGGTCGGTGACCACGATGGGCGATTCGATGCGCGACTGGGATTGCAGGATGGGTGGATTGGCAGCGTTGATATCGGCAGCAACCTGGCGCTCCCACAACTTTTGCCACTGCCCACTACTCCAGCCGATCACAATCAGCCGGCCGTCATATGTGCCGATCACGATCTCTTTCATGCCATCGCCGTTGAAGTCGGCCACCGCCGGCGAGGAGCGCATCACGCGCGTTCCCCCGATCCACACGCCTGTGCCCGGCACGCTGGGCGCAGCACGAGCGGATGGCGTGGCGTTCTGTGCCACCAGCAGTAAGATCAGCAGGGCGCACCGTGTCAATACCCGGCGCATGGAAAGCTGTTTCATCTATGAATCACCTCAACGCGATTTATGGCCAGCGAGTCACAACCGGACCCGTTTCAGCAGCGAGCCGGCTAGCGTCGGGCAATTGGTAGATAGGATGCGTAACTGCCTGTGGCTGCCGACCCCAATGTGATCTCGTCTACCATGACTATTAGTCCCGGATTGCTGGCATCGGTTGCCCCCACGGTGAGAGTGACCGGCTGGCCGGCCAGCGCCCCTGCATCGGCCCCCACGTGCTGCCAGGCCGCGCTCAGGGCAGGGGTCAACACAATCGTTTGCAAGGCGCCCTCAAGTTGAATGGAAACTGTGTCACCTGGCCCGGCATTGTCTGCGCGCATCAACAATGACAACACACCGCCGGACGGCGCGGCACTGATAACCTGCTGAATTGTGCCGGTGCCGGTGATGGCTGCGCCGCGCGTGCCGCTGTGTGCCTGCGCGGTGTAGCCCGCGTTCCCGCCGAAATTCCATCCGCCGTTGACCTCGAAATGCGAGCGGCTGATCACATTGGTGGCCGGCGGCAGCACAATGATGTCCTGTGTGCCTGTGCTGCGCGCATACAACGCGGGCAGATTGCCGAAGCCGATGCGCGACACGTTCAGATTGCTGCTGCCAGGCGCGGACAAGTAGGCGCGGGCCAGCCCTTGCGGATTGCTGTTCTGGATCAGGCATGTGCCAGAGGCACTCAGCAGCGCGTTGAACACGGGCTGCCCGATATTGTTGACGACAACGCTGGAGATGACGTGCGGGCTGCCGATGGTTGTGGTCACCGGCGCGCTGAATGCGCCGATGTTACCGGCCGCGTCTCTGGCCCGCGCGCGGAACGACACGGTGGTGCAGGCAGTCGCGCCCAGTGGATAGTTGCCGCTGAGCGTTGTCGCGGAGACGCTGTTCAGCCAGTTGCTCCATGCGCCGGCTCCCACCCGCGCCTGCACGGTGTAGCTGACAATGCCAGAGCCGCCGGCGTCTGCGCCCTGCCAGCTCACCGGCACGTTGCCGGTTGCGATAAATCCCGGCGCATGAACGGTAATCGTCGGCGCGGTCAAGTCAATCCGAAAAGGCCCAAAGTGCGCCGCTCCGCCCCAGTTGCCCCATTCATCTCGCGCGCGAATGTGCAGATACCACGCGCCGGCGCTCAGGGAGGGGCTTGTTGCTGTGTTGCCGAAGGTATCCACGATGGTGTCGGGCACTGTCGATGACGATTGTGACCAGGTCAGTGAAAAGCCTCGGACGCGCGCGCAGCCAAACCCGGCCGCGCCACTCCAGGAGGCGTTGACGGTGGTTTGATTGCTCCATGCATTGACAGCAGGCGTGGCTGTCACGTTGTTCGGCGGCGCGGGAGGCTGTTCGGTGTAGCAGTAGTTGCCGGTGCGCCGGTTATCGTGGCGGAACATCGGCCACGGCATACGCGAAGGCAAGGCCGCGCCAGACTCCTGCCAGATGTAAACGGCTGCCTGCCCGTTTGCCCCGCCCACGCCGTTTGCGCTGCCTGCAACAACCGTTTCCAACAGGCTATCGTTGTCAATGTCGGCCACCAGCGGCGGTGTAAACAGCGCGCCGTCGGCTGGCGGCTGGGCGCGTGACACATCGGGACTGTTGCCGCCGCCGGCTGTGATCAGCGAAACGCCGACGGAGGTGTGGCTGACCAGCAGAATCTCGAGTTGGTTGTCGCCGTTGAGATCGGCGACGACTGGTGGATACTTGGCGTCTGTGGGTTGGCGGTCCCAGGAGTTGGCGTTCAGAGGCGTCATGGGGAAGCCGGCCACATTGTTCCCGTTGCCGCGCCAGGCATACATGACGGGGCAATCGGCCACGCCGTCTGCGCCACAACCGATCACCACATCCAGGCCGCCGCCGTCCAGATCGGCCAGCGCCGGCGACGACATCATGTTGTTGGCTGTGGGGCGCGGCCAGCCGGGCAGGGGTGTGCCGTCACGTTTCCAGGCGAACACGTTGCGCCCGCCTGTGCCGCCAATGCCTGCCCGGCCGGTGCCCACCACCACATCCAGATAGCCGTCGTTATCCAGGTCTCCCAACGCGGGCGACGAATCCACCCACTGCCCCACGTACTTCGGCCAGCCGGGGATCAGGCTGCTATCCCCGCGAATCGCCCACACCGGCGCGACGGTGTAGTTTGTGCCGCCGCCACAGCCATCAATTGGAGTTGGTGTGCACTGGGGGCTGGTGCCGCCGACCACAACATCGTGAATGCCGTCCCCGTCCAGGTCGCCGATGGCCGGCGAGGACATGCCGCCGCGCGCCAACGGGTCCAAATACGGCGGCCAGCGATAGAGGGGCCAGCCGTTCACCACGCTGCGCGACCACAGCACCGCCCAGGCGCTGCCATTCCAGCCGACGACGAACAGGCGTCCATCGTCGGTAGGCACGACCAGT